>JAOUPD010000109.1 GCA_029880065.1 Hadesarchaea archaeon | reverse complement strand
CGAACTCGACAGGCGGCGCCCTGGTCAGTCAATCCTTGCGACGCCACGCAGGGAACGTGACCGAGTCGAAATCCTCTCCGGAATTTTCCAAGGCAAGACGCTCGGCACGCCGATCTGCATGCTCGTCCGCAACATCGATGTCGACTCAAAACCATACGAAGAAATCAAAACTAAGCCTAGGCCCGGTCATGCTGACCTCGCTTACTGGCTCAAGTTCGGTCACACTGACTACCGCGGAGGGGGGCGAGCCTCGGCACGAGAAACTGTCGGGCGAGTTGCAGCTGGGGCGATCGCGAAGAAGCTGCTCGCAGCCCACGGGATCGAGATTCTAGGTCACACTGTCGAGGCCGCAGGTGTGGCGGTTGGGCGGGATGTGAAGTCCGAGAAAATCCGTAAAAATGTCGAGCGGAACCCCATGCGGTGCGCTGACCCAAAGGTGGCTGATAGGATGAAACAAGCAGTGCTGCAAGCAAGTGCGGATGGAAATAGTACTGGTGGAATAGTCGAAGTTCGGGCGCTCAACGTGCCCTCCGGATTGGGCGAGCCCGTGTTCGATAAGCTTGATGCGGAAATCGCTCATGCCCTGATGTCGATGGGTTCAGTCAAAGGCGTTGAAATCGGCTCCGGTTTCAAGGCGGTCAAAATGCTCGGCTCCGAGATGAATGATCCCTTGACGCTTCGTGGGCGCAGGATAATGAGTGCGACGAACAACGCTGGAGGCATCCTCGGCGGCATAAGTACAGGCATGCCGATTGTCGCTCGGATAGCAGTCAAACCCACCCCTTCGATAACCAAACCACAACGAACTGTCGATATCACTCGGATGAAGGAAGTTGAAATAAAGCTCAAGGGGAGATTCGACCCGAACATCTGCCCGCGCATCGTGCCCGTGGCCGAGGCGATGCTTGCACTGGTGCTCGCAGATCACATGCTGCGCTCCGGAAAAGTTAATCCTAATCGCTTCAAGTAAATTTCATAGGGGTGTGGAGTCTGGTCAAACGTCGAGGGGCTGCTTCGGCGTGCGGCTCCGCCACCGTTGTTAACGCGATAGCTACGGGCAAGGGAGCCGCATTTGGAGTCGAGCTTCGAGTTAGAGCGAGTTGCGAGCTTACCGATAAGCCAGGAGAGATTATCGGACGAGTGGCTGATGACTCCCCTGAAAGCCCTCGACTGATCGAGATATGCGTGCAAAAGGTTCTCAAACATTTCAAGCTTGAACGAACCTACGGCGCACGAGTGCAAACAAGGTCCAAGGTCCCGATTGCCGTGGGGCTGTCGAGCAGCTCCGCTGCCGCGAACGCCGCGGTGCTCGCTACCTTCGCAGCGCTGGGTAAAAAACCAAAACCAAAACTCGTACTGGACTTGGGTATCGATGCCGCATTTGAGGCAGGTGTCACCATAACTGGAGCATTTGATGATGCGGCGGCTTCATTTTTTGGTTTAGGTGCAGTGACGGATAACATCAAAAGACGGGTGCTTCGACGGTTCAGACTAGACCCAAAGCTCACCGTGCTCATTTATGTGCCACCGAAGAAGTTCTACACTTCAAGGATAAACATGGCCCGCATCAAGCCACTTCAGAGGGGTGTCAAGGTCGCACACGATCAAGCTATACGCGGAAATGTCTTCGGTGCCCTAACGCTCAACGGCCTGCTCTACTCGGGCGCGCTCGGCTACGACCCAACGATAGCGCTAGATGCCTTGGCCGCAGGTGCACTCGCAGCTGGCCTTACAGGTACTGGTCCGGCGGTAGTAGCAATAGCTAAATCGAGTAACGCCGAGGATATAAAGAGGTCTTGGCGGGGGAGGTCCGGGAGAATAATCACCACCAAGCCGGCCACCGAGGGCGCACGAATCGAGAGATGCCCATGAGCGAGGAAAAGTTGCAGACGCTAAGGCGGGAGATAGACAGTATTGATGAACGGGTCATCTTCTTGCTCGCGCAGCGGCTGAAGCTCGCAGACGATCTCGTGGCGCTGAAACGGAAGCTCAAGCTAGGAATCCGGGACGCGGCAAGGGAACGGGCGGTCATCAACCGCGCTAGAAAGCGGGCAAAAAGTGAGGGGCTGGAACCCGCGTTCATTGAGAGCGTGATGCGGTTGGTGATAACGCACATGGCCGGAGTGGAGCGCGAGCGTGTAGGCGGCGCTGGGATGTGGGCGAATATTCAGGATGCTTTCGCTAATTTCCCAGCTCAGCTCAGCGTCGCGCGGGCGCTGTTCAAATATGGGCTTCGCGTACGGGAGAATGGAGAAATAGCCTGCGGCGATATCCGGATTCCCGCTGTCCAGATAGCGGGGGAGGTGGGCGTCGATCGGCGCGTGGTCGATGCCACCGCCCAGACGATTTTGAAAAATGAGAAACTACGTGGGATATTCGAAAACCTCGAGCCCATAGCTTACCTGAAGGGTGTGGCGCAGCAGCTCGGGATGGGGGTAATCGAGATTTTGCCGAAGAACGCAACCGAGCCCGGCATCATAAGCGAGGTGGCGGACACCATCTCACGATTCAGGATAAGCATCCGTCAGGCAGTTGCGGACGACCCTCACTTCGTGCCTCAACCCAAGCTGACTTTAATCACCGACGAGCCAGTACGCGGAGATATAATCGAGGCGCTAAGAAAGTTGCCGAGCGTACAAAGCGTTATCGTTTATTAGTGGGTTGTTATCAAGATTCGCCTATATCAATTGTTGCTGCGGAGTTCAAAACCTGAAGAGCTGCGCGTGCGAAACATTTTGAATCTTGAAGACATTCGCGCGCTCGATGATGCCGACTTTGACCGCATGCCACACGATCGACCCCACGAGGTTTGCAATCGTGGCCTCGCGCAGCGCTGCAAGGCACTCCTCGACGCTGGCTTCGGTGCCCCGATAAAATGATTCTTTGACTTCAAGCTTCAGCTCCCCCTGCTTAAATTTCTTCCCAAGTAACTCTGGGTCGCAGACCACGACGAGCACCTCGCCCTGAGTTCGGACCACTCTGAGGGAGGGCAAGGCTAAACGCTCCTCATCGACGCTCTAGCACCACATGCCTCGCACCGTAGAATGTAAAATCGTTCGCGCCGCTCAAGTCTAGTATCGGGCTTTCCGCACTCGCGACAGAGCACGAATTCCTCAACATAACGTCGGATGCGCTCGTCCACGGCTGTATTCAAAAATTTCCCCTGGAAGATAGCCTGGGTTCCCTCG
>JAOUPD010000108.1 GCA_029880065.1 Hadesarchaea archaeon | reverse complement strand
ACTGCTCAGAGGCGATCCCTTCACCATCCGCGAGCTCGCGTCAAACGTGGGGCTGAGCTACCCCAGGACAGCGGCAATAGCGAGGGAACTCGTGAGGGACGGGTACTGCGAAAAGGTCGGGAGACGGGTTGCACTGGCTTCGAACGTCAAGACGAGCCTGCTGAGAAAACTCGCAGATAGATACGATCTTGAGGCGCTCCTGGGCGGTTCGGGCGATCGGTTGTTGCCCGTCCTCACCAGAGTTTCGGACGCAGGGGAGATCCAGCGCAGGACCGGGCTCGCCCAGTCCACAGTTTACCAGGCCCTGAGGCAGCTCATGGCGATAGGAGCCGTACGCAGGCGCGACGACCTTTATTCCCTAGCGGACGACCCCGACCTGAGGACTTTTTCCGAGCTGCTGGCGATGGAGCGGGAGACGACGGAAGCCGAGCCGCACGCGATACTGGTCCATTCGGACGGTTTCAAGCTCAAGAAGGTCCCGGCTGGCAGGCCCGCGCGGGGGGGCAGGACGGCGTTCTCGCTTTTCGCGCGGTACGGGGTCGATTACGCCTCGCCACACGATTACTACGTCGAGCCAGAACATGAGGTGTCCATCGAAGAGGTCTTGGTGCACGCACTGAGGCTTGCCGAGGGGAAGGCCGAGAGAACCATGTGCGCCGTTTTCTACATGAAGAACCTCAACAGGATCGACCCGGCGAAGGTCAAGTCGCTGGCGAAGAGATTCGAAGTTTCCCCGCTGTGGGCAGATTTCCAGAGCTATATCAAGGGAATGCCCGTGCACGAGCCGGAGAGGTTTTTGCCGTGGGATGAGTTCGTCGAAAAAGCTGCTCTCTACGGGATTCGAGTTTCGCTCCCGCCCGAAGCAGAAAAGACGACCATGGTGTCGAAGACACTTGGAGAGAGGTTGGAATCAACCCTCCACGCGTATTTGTTCGGGGGTGCAAACCTGCTCCTGCGAGGACTGAAAAAAGCGACGAAGGATCTGGACATCGTGGTGGAGAGCGAAGGGAATTTCTTGACGCTGAAGGATGCCTTGCTCGCTTTGGGTTTCGGGCCATTGGCTAGAGCGCGGATGACGCCCAGCGACAAAAAACTAAACCCGAGCGGCATTTACGTCTCAAAAAATCTGCCGAGGTTTGACCTGTTCACCAAAGTTATTTGTAATGCCTTCTTTCTGACCGAGGAGATGAAAGCGCGGGCGAAAGCGATGGTGTTCGGGAATCTAGTTTTACACCTTTTGAGCTTAGAGGACGTCTTCTTGCTGAAGTCGATCACCGAACGCGAGGGCGATATAGAGGACATGGCGACGATTTTAAGGCTTGGAGGGGTCCTCCAGTGGGATGAAATTTTAAGGACGTATTTCAAGGAAGAGGAAGCGATCAAAAAACATTTCTGTTTCACAATTCTCGACAACATCGAGATCCTGCAGCAGAGGGAAGGAATCGCCGTTCCCATCCACGGGCAACTGCTCCGCCACTGTATCGACGTTAGCATCCTGCAGGCACTGGCATACGGCGCTGCGAGCATCGGGGAAATCCGTAAGCTGGTGGACTTTCCCGAATACACTATAAGGAACAGGGTTGGGAAACTGGTGAAGGAAGGAAAAATTTCAAAACGCCTGAAGAAAGGGCGCCTCGCTTTGACCCTCACGGATCGCGGCAAAGCTTCGCTGTTTCAATAATGCTGTTAAGAAACATGTCAATTTGCCCGATGTTTATCCTACATCAAAAAGACTATCAAGCGGAATTTGAACCCTGTTGTATGTTTCATTCGCTAAGTGCTTTTATTTTCTCGGCCGACACCTCGATGTGATCAATGTTTCGCGCAGTTTCCCTGATTCCCTCGATCATCGTGGCGACCCCAGGTGGATACCACTCCTCCCCGCACCGCGTGCAAACCAGTACGGGCACACCTTTGATCGATATGTCACCCGTGCGTTCCTGCTTGTACTCAAGGCGCATTTTTCCGCCGCATCTGCATGAGTATATTCTCATTTTCTTTTCCTCCTCGTGAAAGTCGGATCCCACCTTGCTGGGTCTGGTACATATAAGGTCACCAAATAACAGAAACTTTCCCCAAGAAACAGAACCATGTGTACGGGTCAAAACGAGGGTGCGAGGCCACACGGAAATTGGTAGCGGTTTTTTATTCACCAACGCACACCCAAACTTGGTTGAGAGCGTGACACTCGAGGAGAAGACCATCCACGACCCCGTGCATGGGGGCATGCGCCTCAGCGGAATCGTGCTCGATCTCGTCGACACGCCCGAAGTTCAGCGCCTCCGGGGCATCCTACAGCTCGGCCTGGCAAACCTCGCATTCCCCGGCGCCAACCACTCGCGCTTCGAGCATGTCCTCGGCGTGGCGTACCTCGCGAAACGCATAGGCGATGAGCTAAGGCTGCCTGGGGATGAGCTCAACCTCCTGCTCGCCGCAGCGATGCTTCACGACATCGGCCACGCGCCCTACTCCCACACGCTCGAGTACCTGATGACCGAATACGCCGGCAAGAATCACGTGGAGATCACCGGCGACATCGTCAGGGGCAAGTTGGGCGTCTGTCCAAGGGAAGAACTCGAAAGGCTTCGGAAGCTTAAGGTGCCGAGCGTCCCGGAGGTCCTTGAGCGCCACGGGATCGACTCCAAAGAGGTCGCCCTCCTCCTGCTCGGAAGAAATCGAAAGCCCTACCTCGGGCAGCTGATCCACAGCGACATCGACGTCGACCAGATGGATTATCTGCTGCGCGACGCCCACTTCACCGGTGTCGCCCTAGGCATGATAGACACCGACCGCCTGATGCGCACACTCGTCATCAACCGCAATCGCCTGGCCATCCTCAGCAAGGGAATCGAGGCCGTGGAGGGGCTCCTCACCGCCCGCGCGCTGATGTACAGCTCGGTCTATTTCCATCACACGGTGCGGGTGGCCGAACTGATGCTCGCAAACGCCGTTGAGTTCGCGATTTTGCAAGGTGGACCGATCACCAGAGACAACTTTTACTTGATGACGGACGCCGAGCTGATGGAGCACCTTTACTCGATGGACGGATACCCGAGAGATATCGTCATGCGCCTCAGGTACCGGCAGCTTTTCAAGAGCGCCTACGTCGAACAGCGGAGGGAATTATCGCGGGCGGAAAGGAGGCAAATCTTAAAGAGATACAGCGGGTGGGGTCGTGTTCGCGAGCTTCAAAACCAGATTG
>JAOUPD010000107.1 GCA_029880065.1 Hadesarchaea archaeon | reverse complement strand
TCTTTTCTCCCGGTGAGCGCGCGTTCTTCGATTTCGCCACAGGGTTTTCTCTCTTTAAACACTTGGGCTGAAAACTTGCTTATGCACACCCCCTCACGGAGCCAGTAGTCGGGCGTCAACCCAGCTTTCATACAGGTATGTGAGAGGAACTCCTCGATATCCCACCCCCACTCGACGGGCACCTGAGGCAAGAGCAGACCTGCGTAACCAGACCACTCGATGATTAGGCCATCCCTGCCAACCGTGATGTGTTTCGGATATTCGCGTGGGCTCTTGGCCTTGATGACTTCTGGCTTAGATAGCACACTTACCTCAATCTCTACTTCGGGGAGCTCCTCAGGGGTTATCGACGGGAAGCGAGGATCTCGGGTCGCGGAACTAATTGCGGAATCTATCACGGCGTCGATAAGAGGCATTTGGGGGAGCGGGTGGCCTATGCACCCTCGAAGTTCACCTCTTTTGTTCAGGGTAACGAAAACGCCTTGATGTTCGCGCAATTTTGCAGGCACTTTCGGGGTCTGTGGTTTCCTACCCTCGCGCAGGTAGGTTTCGATCGTGCGCCGAGCGAGCTTTACCAGCAGCTTCCCTTCCTCGAGCGTGAGCATGGAATTTACCCCACTATTTGATTGTATCGCGATGCCATTTCAAGTATTGTCTTCCAATGTGTGCCATGCCAGTATGTCTTGCCACACTTCCCGCATCGCCAGAACTCCCGTTGCGCTTTTAGCACAGTTGCGGGGACCAAGTTCTTGACATCGTCCTTGCTCGCAAGCTTGAGCGAACCATTGCACATCGGACATCTTGAGTTCTCAGGCTTGATCTCGATTTTTTGCCCGCAGCGTTTAGAAACCTCAACGAGTTGTTTAACGACATCATTGCTCTCGACATAGGCACTACGGATGCCTGCCCGCTTGGCGCGACGGTGGAGTCCCAAGTCGCACGTCAGCAGCACCCTTCGCTGGAGTTTGGCTCGCTCAAGCAAGACATCGTCCTGATCGCTCGCGGCCACCCTAAGATCACCTATGTAAGTAACGTCGTGACCAGCTAGCCTGAGCCAGCGCGCCAGCTTCCCAAGCATGCCGTCCGCGACGAATTTCATTCAATCGCACTATCCTTTGTCGAGCTCCAAAAAGTAGTTGTCGATTCGCGGTGTAACGTCTCAACCTTAAAAAGTGTGAGAAGACATTAAAGGGTGGTGGCGAAATGCGCCAGCGAATCGAGGTAACTTGTCCCATCTGCGGCAAACCCTTCAGCGTGGAACTCGAGATAAGCACCTACGTCACCGCTGAAGCGGCGGCGCCTCCGGAGAAGAAAAGCAGGGTAGCGCTAGTGTTGCGTGGCCAAGAGGTCAAGGTAGACTTCATACTTCGGGCGATGCGTGCGCTGGCCAGCAAGGAGCCTAGCGGGATGATAGAAGTTGAGGAGATTGTTGACATAGCAGGGAAGGTCGGGCTCGCGCGCGAGGAAGTCGACGAAATTTTAACAGGGGAGAAGAATGCTGGCCACATCTACGAGCCGAAGCCAGGGGTGGTGTGCTTTACCATCCCGCCCGAACGAGCAAAAGGTTAACCCTCTTCCTCAAAAATCTGTTTCTCTTCGAGACCTTTGAGCATGCGCTGCATGTTTATTACCAAAACTTGAGGTTGTAAATCTAAATAGTCTGTAGTGAAACATTTTCCATCTAATAAATAACTAACAACCAAAGGATGGAGGGAGACAAATGGTTGAAAGATATGATGTAGTTGTGGCTGGAGGTGGTCCAGCCGGATTGGCCGCGGCGAGGGTGGCGGCAGCCGAGGGGGGGAAAGTGCTGCTGCTCGAGCTGCAGGCCCAGATAGGTGGACAGGCTCAATCCGCTACTTGGGTGCCAGCCGATGTGATAACACCCCCGCTGAAGAAATCGATCGTCGCGAACATGAAGGAAATAAAGCTTCACTCACCCCACAAGGAACTCTCGACAAGCGGGGACTTCGGCGTCATCGTTGATCGTCGCCTGTTTGACAAACTCCTAGCCGCAGAGGCCGTAGCGAGCGGCGCCGAGCTCTGGGTGAGCTCTCCCGTCAAGAAACTCTTAGTGAGCGGAGACGTCGTGCAAGGAGTTCACGTCGAAGCCGGAGATTGGGCCGATCGAATCGAGAGCGAAATAATAATAGACGCTACAGGCGCCCGGGGCGAGTGGTCGAGTTTGTTGCTCAGGAAGATGCTGAAGCGAGATTGGAAGCGTGAGCTGCTCGCGCTAAGCAATGAGTATCTGATGGTGAACGTGACAAACGATCAAAGCGCGGACCTGTTTTTTACCTCATACTTCGCCCCGCTCGGGCACGCTTGGGTTTATCCCTTCGGCAAGCGCTTCGCGATGGCAGGAGTCCAAGGAGTGCGTATCCACCCGGATGCCGCCCTCGACGAGTTCATAGGGAGGCGTGGCGTGCCCAGACTCGAGCGAGCGGTGCCGGTGGCGGCATTCCGCGGTCAGCTTCCCCTTGAGGGGCCGTTGAACCAGACATGCGCAAACGGGATAATCGCAGCCGGAGGCGCGGCTGGCCAAATCTATGCGTTATCGGGACAAGGGCTTCGTTACGCACTGCGTTGCGGGGAGATCGCTGGCAAGGTAGCAATCGACGCGATTACCGAGGGCGATGTTTCGATGGGAGGGCTGGCCGATTACGAACGGCAATGGCGAGCCGAGTTTGATGCCGAGCTGAGGGCCGGGCAACTCCTGCACTCCTCACTGAGTGTTTCACAGGACCAGCAGATGGATGCGCTGCTGGGTGCGCTGGAGGACAAGCCCAAGCTCCAACAGGCCTTCATCGATGTGTTCACAGGGTTCAGGCTTAAGGGCCCGCTTGAAGCGCTGCTGAAGGATGAGGAGATTTCCCGAATCTTTGGACGAGAAACGATTGAGAAAACGCTTGCTCTGAAGTAGTGCGGTCTGAGGTTTTTTAGATGCGCTGCCCTTCATGCAGCAGTTCAGCGGTACTACACGACACGCTTAGAGGGGAACACATCTGCACGCGCTGTGGCTTCGTGCTCATGGAGCGTTCGCTCGAACTCAAGCCGGAGTGGCGCAGTAGGCCGGGGGAGGAATTGGAGCGCGCGGACGTGACCGCGGGCATCGACGTGACGCAGCATGATTTTGGGTTGGGGAGCAAGTTCAGTATTTCGAAGGACCTCCCCCCAAGCTGGCGCGCCAGTCTGAGACGGATGCGGCTTTGGCAGCAGCGTTCGCGTGCAAACACATGG
>JAOUPD010000030.1 GCA_029880065.1 Hadesarchaea archaeon | reverse complement strand
GCAACCGCGGTGCATTGATTAGGAGGGCTCGGAAGAGTTTTTCATGGCGATCGAAGTCAAAGTGTTTGAGCACCAACGCTCGCATGTCTTCTTTCTTCAGGAGTTCGAATATCGAATTTAAATCCTCATCGGTCATTCGTTCAAAAATCCTGCGTACACGAATTCCCAACTCAAACTCACGACCAAATCTCTTCATCACAGCTTGTTCATACGCACGAAGCTTCTTGGCGGTGGGCTCACTCCCAAGCGCATCTATTGCGACTTCGGCCGCGAGTTGGGCACAAGAGAGCCCGACGTGAATGCCGCCGCCCGTGAGAGGCTTGACATGACCAGCGGCATCGCCCACCAGCATCACGCGGTCGGCATAGGTCTTCCTCGTCAGTGCTTCGGGGATGAGTCCAGTGTAGAGGTTAAGGATTTTGTTGGATTGAATCTTGGTGGATGCTGTTGGACACGTCTTTATAAAAGAGAGGAGCTTCCCGAGGGCATTACCTTGGGAAGTGCCGAGCCCCACGCGGCAGAGATCGCCGGCCGGAGTCAGCCAAGCAAAGAAGCCCGGCGCAAACGAGCTGCCGAAGTAAAGCTCGGTGGCGTCGGACCGGACTTTCGCAAAGGTTTCGAGCTGAGCGCATTTGAGGTAGCGTGAAGTTTTCAACAAACCTGCCTCTCGCGCGACGATTGAAGCTGGGCCATCCGCGCCAACCACCAAGCGTGCCTCGACCTCGGTTTCGCGCGCGCCCTTGAGCTTTACCACAGGCTCGCGCCCGAGTTTGAGCCCCACGCATCTCGTCCTTAGGAGCAGAGTGGCCCCAGCCTTCACGGCTTTCCTCGCTAGTTCTCGGTCGAAGGCGGCACGGTCGATCACGAATGCCTCCACCTTGCCGCGGGTTATCTCAACGGGCTTGTTAGATGGGGGATAAAAAACGGCGCGACGAAGCTTCCCGAGCACCCATTTTCTAGGTTTGATTTTCAACTCCTGGAGACCACCTGTCCCGACTATGCCAGCGCAGCAGGCGGGATTCCCGACTTCACCATGTTCTTCCACAATTACAACTTCAAAACCACGCTTGGCAAGCGCCTCTCCGACGAAACATCCCGCAGGTCCGCCGCCAACCACAGCGATATCTACTCGCAATCCAGCACCTTACAACTTTTTTAAGTCTCAGTAGATAACCCTAACGAGTGATTGGATGCTAGATGTGCTCGCGTACGTGCTCTTCGGCCTGTTTCTCCTGATGGTACCAGGCTTCCTCTTCACGCTCGTGCTCTACCCACGTAAGGAGAGCCTCGATTTCTGGCAGCGCATGGGGGTTAGCTTAGGCCTAGGTGTACTTGTGCTCATCTACCTCGGTTTTGTGCTCGTACAGCCAAGTTTGAAAATGCTCACCTTGGTACCATTCGTGCTAGCCGTATTTGGCGTATGCCTGCTTTTCGCGCTCATATCATACTGGCGGGGGGGGCTTGAGGTGGCAATAATTTATGAGCGTGCATTAATGCGAAAGATAAGTAAACTGAGGCCGCCCAAACCCAAGCCAGTTCCACCCGAGGAAAAACCAATCCCGCCCAAGCTGCCACCCCCACCCGAAGAGCTGCCAACTCCACCTGAGGAGAAACCAACTACTCCACCCGAAGAGCAGCCGACTCAACCGCCCCAACCCTCCGAGGAGAATCGAGAAAGTGGTGAAAGTGTTTAAGTACAAGCAGGTCATCGTCGTTCGAACCGACCTTGAGATGAGTCCGGGAAAGCTCGCGACGCAGGTTGCACATGGCGCGGTTGTTGCTTTTGAACGAGCACGCAAAGAGCACCGCGAATGGTCAGAAGCTTGGTTGAGCGAGGGGCAGAAAAAAGTTGTGGTTAAAGTGGCGAGCGAGCAGGAGTTACGAAGGCTGCAAAAGCGCGCGGAGGAGCTTGGCATTCCCGCTGAGCTGATCCAGGATGCAGGGTTGACCGAGTTGCCCCCAAGTACGACGACGGTGCTCGCGATCGGCCCAGCGCTAAACGAGGTTGTGGACCCGCTTACGGGCAACCTACCTCTCCTTTAGGGTGAAGAGATGAAGCTGAGCGATGTTGGCGAAAGAACACTTGTCGAGCTTGCCCGCAAAATTTGCAAGCGTGGAGCTCGCGTCAGGGTAGGCATAGGCGATGATGCAGCCGCGCTAGATTTGGATAGTCGCAAGTGTGCAGTCGTGACAACTGATATGCTCGTCGCAAGCAGACATTTTCCACCCGGTACTTCACCCGAGCAGATGGGCCACAAGGCAGTCGTGGTCAACCTGAGTGACCTAGCAGCGATGGGCGCGGAACCGCTAGGGTTGATTTTCTCGGTGGGGCTGCCGAGGAGGCTTAAGGTAAAATTTGTCGAGCGGCTCGTGCGAGGCATGGATGCGGCCGCGCGCAAACATGGCACTTACGTTGTCGGTGGAGACTTGGACGAGAGCGAAGAGATGATTATATCGGGGATGGCTTTCGGCGTGGCTCGCAGGCGGGATCTCTTGATGCGCTCCGGAGCGAGGGTTGGTGACCTCATCGCGGTAACCGGCAAACTTGGAGCTGCCGCAGCGGGTTTGAAGCTCCTGCTAAAGCGGCTTCCGGTCAAGAACTACCGCGCGCTGGTCAGAACCCAGCTCGAACCGAGAGCGCGCGTGCGGGAAGGTAGAGCTTTGGCGCGGAGTGGCTTCGTCACATCGGCGATAGATGTGACGGATGGGCTAGCGGCAAACCTCTGGCAGCTTGCGAAGGAGAGCAAGGTGAAAATTGTTATTGACCGCGATATTTTACCCGAACACCCGCTTGTCAGAAAATTTGCGGTCGAGCATGGTTTCAATTTAGATGATTTCGTACTCTTCGGAGGGGAAGATTTTGAATTGCTCTTCACGGTCCGCCCGCGAGGCTGGGAAAAAGTTCGGCTGACGCTCAAGCGCATGGGCACAACGGCAACCACGATTGGATGTGTAGCCAGAGGCAAGGGAGTTTTTATCAGAGCCAAGGGAAAGACACGAGCGTTGCCAGACCGCGGTTACGAGCATTTCAGATGAGTAAAAATCTACTTGACGATTTCGAGTTTTTAATGCGCAGGCAACAATTTTGTATGACATTTTGCGGATATGTTAAGTTTACCCACTATGTAATGTTTGGAAGTAAATACTCATTAGGAGAAAATGATGAACGCGCCTTTTTGAGCACTAAATCAAGATAGCAATTTTTTTCCCTTCTATACCTCTAGTTTGGGGAAAAACCGTGCCCCGTAACCCTCATAACTCCTTCTCACCTTGTGTTTCTGGGGTTGAAGTTGGATCTCCACGCGACCATCGACGGGCTGAGCTTCCAGGAGAAAAAAGTCCTGCTCGCTCTCCAAGAGCTTGGCGGGAGGGCTGGAATCTCAGACCTCGCTGGACACGCCGACCTTGACCAGTCCACTATAATGCGGGCTGTGCTCGCCCTATCCGAACATGGTCTGGTGGGTGTGCGGGAGAAAAAGTCTTCGAAAGCCGCAATCCTCCCGGAAGGTCTAGAGTACGCGCGTGATGGGTTGCCCGAACGTAAGATGCTGGTGACTTTGGCCAGCTGCGGCCCGGAAACCGTCAACGAGGTAGCTGCTCGCGCCAACCTGAGTGAAGAACGAAAACATATCGCTCTAGTGTGGCTCAAGCGCAAGGGCTGGGCTGAATTTACCAAGAAAGATGAAAAGACCGTGCTAGCCATGACCGAAAGCGGCAGCGAGGCACTCTCCCAGAAGTCAGCCGACGAAAAGCTGCTCGATTTGCTAGCAGCCCAAGCGCGCAACGTAGACGAGTTGCCTGCTGATATGAAAGAACCGCTTCGCATTTTGGTGGAGCGGAAGCTGGTTAAAGTCGAGGAGGAAACATGGCGCGAGCTGGAGCTGTCCGAGCTAGGAAATCAGGCTCTGAAGCTGGGCATCAAACCTGTTGAGGAGGTGAGCGAGCTTAGCCACGAGCTGCTCACTAGCGGGCGCTGGCGAGAGATAAAGTTCAGGCGCTACGATGTGGTAGCCCCAGTGACCCCTGCTCATCCAGGAAAGGTTCACCCCCAGCAACAGGTCATCGACGAGCTCCGCGAGATCTTGCTCGAGATGGGGTTCGTCGAGATCAAAAGTAACATGGTCGAATCGGAGTTTTGGAACTTCGATGCCCTCTTTCAAGCTCAAGATCATCCCGCTCGAGAAATCCACGACAGCCTCTCGCTCTCGAAGCCGGAGCGGACTAAACTGCCATCGCCCGCTTTGGTCAAACGGGTAGCAGCGGCGCACGAGCGCGGCGTTGCAGGGTCGACAGGCTGGGGTTACAAATTCAGCGTCGACATCAGTCAAAGGCCAATACTGTGCTCGCAGACTACCGCCGCGACCGTTCGCTACTTGGCTTCACATCCGGAGCCGCCAGCCAAGGTGTTCTGCATTGACCGCGTCTACCGCCATGAAAAAATCGACTACAAACATCTCGCCGAATTCTACCAAGCCGAGGGGATAGTGATGGACCCCAAGCTTACGCTGCGCGACATGCTAGGGTATCTCAAACAAATAATGGTCAAGCTGGGGTTCTCGAAAATAAGGTTCAGGCCAGGATATTTCCCCTACACCGAGCCATCTGCAGAAGCGGACGTGTACTTCCCCGAAAAGCGTGAATGGCTTGAGGTTTTGGGCGCGGGGATGTTCCGACCTGAGTTACTCCGCCCGCTAGGCGTCAAACACCCCGTCCTAGCGTGGGGGATTGGATTCTCGCGCCTGGCCATGATTCGGCTGGGTATCGAAGATATTCGAAACCTCTTCAACAACGATCTCGAATGGCTTCGCACGAGGAGGATGATTTAGATGCCCTCGATTACCGTCAGCTACCGCGACCTCTACAAGCTGGTTGGCAAGCGGATTGAGTCGAAGCAACTCTGTGAGCGTTTGGGCATGCTGGGGATAGAGGCCGAGGCCGCCGGCGACGAACTCAAGCTTGAAATCACGCACAACCGCCCGGACCTGCTCAGCCCTGAAGGAGTAGCACGGGCACTTAAAGGGTTTTTAGGTGTGGAGACAGGATTACCTCTTTACAAGCTGAGCGCGTCCGAAGTGACGGTCGAGGTTGACCAGAGCGTTGATGCCATCCGACCCTTTATCGCGGCTGGCGTCGTGACAAACGTGAAACTGACCGATGAAATTGTGGCATCGCTCATGCAGGTCCAAGAAAAGCTTCACGCCTCACTATGCAGAAATCGGCGCAGGGGCTCGATAGGCGTCTACGACCTCGACACCATCCAGCCACCCGTACACTACACCACCACGCTGCCAGATGGCATCCGCTTCGTCCCGCTGGAATTCGCTCGGGAACTCACGCCAGCTCATATCCTGCGCGAACACCCGAAGGGCATCGAGTATGGATCAATCATGCAGGAGTGGCCCCGCTACCCACTACTAATCGACGCTCAAGGTGTGGTGCTTTCCATGCCCCCAATCATCAACAGCGAATCCACGCGCGTCACGAGCACCACAAAGCGACTTTTCATTGATGTCACGGGCGAGGACGAGCGCGTGGCGAACCAATCCCTAACGATCTTGATGACCGGACTTGCGGAGCGGGGTTTTGGGCTTCAGTCAGTCGTGGTTAAGTACCCGAGTAGACGCGTTCGAACGCCCAACCTTCGCCCCAGCCGACATCGCTTGAGCACGCGCGCCACAAACGAGTTCATAGGCCTCAACCTGAAACCGAAGGGAATAGCCAATATTGCGAAAAGTATGCGCTACGACGTTGCGGGCATCAAAGGTGAAATCCTGACGCTGCTGGCCCCGCCCTACCGAGGCGACCTGATGCACGAGGTTGACCTCATAGAAGATATAGCCATAGGCTACGGCTACGACCGGCTAGAGCCCACGCTGCCCAAGGTGGTTACCACGGGCGAGCGGGCACCGGTTGAGAGACTCAGCGAGCGGGCCAGACGAGTCTTGACGGGGCTGGGATTCATGGAGGCCATGACTTACACTCTCACCAACCCGCACACGAATTTCGAACTCATGCGCGTGGGAGGCGAGGCTGCGGAGATTGCGAATCCGGTGTCGGAGGAGTACACGATCATCAGGAACTCGCTACTTCCCTGCTTGCTCTCGGTGCTGCAGGCGAACCGACGCAACCCCTTGCCACAGCGCGTGTTTGAGGTGGGTGATGTCGTGGTGCTTGACGACCAAGCTGAAACTAGTGCTAGAGGCGTGCGCCGTGCCGCAGCGATGGTGATAGGTGAGGAAGCAGGATTCACCTATATCAAAGCGGTTGCGGAGGCCTTGCTCCGAGAGTTAGGCATTGTTTACGAGGTCCGCCCCGTCGAGCACTCCAGCTTCTTAGAAGGTCGAGCGGCTGAGTTCGTCTCCGATGGTAGGAGCTTGGGCATTGTTGGTGAAATGCATCCAGAGGTCATCCTAGGATTCGAGCTCGAGCACCCGGTTGCGGCGTTTGAGCTTGAGTTGAAAAGATAAGGCTTTTACTCCACAAAAAACCAACTTAAACTGCGATGAAGGAACAATCCGCGGTAATCGAGAGCTGACGTGATTTATGAGCGCCAGTGCATCACTGCGGGAACACTGGAGCAACCCGTCGGCAATCGTACCAAAATTGGGTCCTCGTCCGAGCGATTGGCGGGAGCACCTAGTGATGATTTCGAGACAACCCTGGTGCGGAACACGGCGGGCGGCTCCCGAGAAAATCCGCCATCGAGGGTTAGCGGGTGAAGGACGTCTAAAAGACAGCCAATGAAGTCCGCTGTTAGTTGTGTCGGAGACATCGGGGGCCAATTTCGTTCATCATCGCGAATTTGTGTTTAAAAAACTGAATTCCCGTTTTAAATAAACGGCAGACGAAACCCGGGTTTTTCCTTTCCAACACTAACTCTACTGTTGGGTGCTTCACTCAACACTTAAATGGCCACTTTACGCACTCTCCCTGTATTTATAAAGCTAAAACAGGCATTCGCAAAATCCGAGGATAAACTTAAATTTGCTTAGAATACGGTTAACTTTAGGGGGTGACGGGGTAAGTGGCAAGGAAAAAACGGGCGATACGTGCCAATAAAAACGCGAGACCGCGGAAGAAAGCTCTAAGTGGAGAGCTTGAAGTTTTGGCTGGCGAGGGTGAGGGACTTTTATCTGAAATTCTGACAAGCGCACCACCCACCGAAAGCAAACCAACCGCAAAGCCTGCAGAGGAACTCGCCCCACCCGCAGCAGTTGTCAGAGAAGCTGCAGCAAAAGTTGGGAAAGTGGTTGATAGCTACGGCCAGACCGAAATAGTAAATATCAAAGACAAAGTTCTGCCGATGTACAGGTTGAAATTGCCGGAACTGACGAAACAGGAATTAAAGCTACTCGAGACTGCAAAAGAGAAGGCGATAGAGGAAGTCAGTATCGATCTGGACAAGATCTCTGATCCAGTTGAACATCGGCGCATCCTCATGCGTGAGGTTCTAAAAATACTCGAAAGCGAGGCCAAGGGGATGTATCTCTCGTCCGGAAGGCTAAATCACTTAGGAGAAGCTGCCGTGCGGGACATGATCGGTTATGGCCAACTCGATTCTATAATCGCGGATGATCAACTTGAAGACATTTTGGTGACGGCGGTGGGCAAGCCCGTTTACGTCTACCATCGAAAGTACGGAATGTGCTCCACGAACGTGGTCTTTGAGAGTGAAGAATCGATCAAATATCTCATAGACAAAATGGCGCGTGTCGTGGGCAGACGGATAGACCAGCAGACGCCCTTGCTCGACGCGCGATTGCCCGATGGAAGCCGGGTGAACGCGACCATACCGCCGGTCTCTCTTGATGGGCCGACGATTTCAATAAGAAAGTTCCGCAAGGACCCGCTCACGGTAATCGACATCCTAAACTTGGGCACCCTCTCAACAGATCTAGCGGCGTTCCTCTGGCTGGTCGTGGATGGATTTGGCATAAAGCCCGCAAACATCCTATTCGCGGGGGGGACGGGCTGTGGAAAGACGACCATGCTCAACGCCGCCATCACTTTCGTCCCCGAACGGGAGCGCATCCTCTCGATCGAGGACACCGCCGAGCTTCAACTTTCCCATAAACACTGGGTTAGATTTGAGACGCGCCCGCCAAACGTTGAAGGGCGCGGAGAGATCACGATGAATGATCTGGTTAAAAATGCACTCCGGATGAGGCCGGACCGGATGATCGTGGGAGAAGTTCGAGGCCCCGAAGCACAGACGATGTTCACCGCGATGAATACCGGCCATGATGGTTGCTGTGGCACCCTGCACTCAAACAGCGCGGCCGAGACGATTTCCCGCCTGACCGAGCCCCCGATGGCTGTGGCCCCCATAATGATCCCGGCCCTCGATATCATCGTGATGCAACAACGCATCTACCACCGTCAGAAAGGGCAGATTCGAAGAGTTACCGAGGTCTCCGAGGTTACTGGTTTGGAGGGCGGCAAACCTCAGCTCAGCCGCATATTCAAGTGGAATCCCCGCACGGACGTGGTCGAGCCGACTGGTGTCCCAAGCAAGATCAAGCGCACGATAGCCGAGTTTAGCGGGATTAGCGGGAACGACATCGAGATCGAACTCCAGAAACGTGCGACAGTACTGGAGTGGATGAAACATGAAGGCATGCGAAATATTTTCGAGGTGGGTAGGATCATCCAAGAATACTACCTAGACCCGGCGGGAATGCTAAAGCGCGTGCGGGCCGAAAAGGGCACGAAGCGTCGTTAGTGGTTCCATGCCTAAGAAAAAAGCTAAAAAGCCGAGTTCGGTTAAGAGATTTTTCTCTAAAGTTGGCGGCGGTGTGATAAAAACAGGCACGGCGGCACAGCGTGTGGGTCAGGCCGTCAAAGTTACGAAAGGACCCAAATCTTCGGAAAAGGCTGATGAAGTTACCCTAAGGCTGCGCGAACTAAAACGGCTCGAAACCTTGCGTGAGGAAGAACTAGCTGCAGAGCGTAAGCTGAGGGAGGAGAAAAAATGGGAGGTGCGTGTGGAGCTAAAGAGGTCGCTATCTGAGCGCCTCTCTGAGATTTTTTATTCCCCCCTCAAGCGCCCGGCGCAGCGATTGGCCAAGTTTTTTAAGGGGTTGGATGGGGATCTCTACAAGGCTAACATCAAGATTGCTCCTACGCATTACGTGGCACTCATGATCGGGGTGAGCCTCATCGTGAGTGTTTTTGCATTCGTCTTTATGCTCCTGTTTTTGCCCATTTTACTTGCCTTGGTGGGTGGAGCGTTTGCGTTCCCGCTCGTACTGGTTTTCAGTAGGACTCAACCAAAGCGTAAGGCTAAGGCGCGCGTAGTTGGGGTAAATCGCGTAATCCCGTACGCTATGAGGCACATGGCGACGCAGCTTTCATCTGGCATAGGCCTCCCAGAAACGATTACTTCAGTTAGTCGGGCTGATTATGGCGCTCTCTCGGAAGAGTTTGACAGGGTCATCCGTGACATGCATACAGGGATGAGCACGGAAGAGGCACTAACGACGATGACCCAGCGGGTGGACTCCGAGCCGCTCCGTCGAGCAGTTCGCCAGATTCAGCGCACCTTACGGACGGGCGGCGACTTGGCTGGCATCCTCCACACGTTGGCCGATGAAACAGCTTTCGAGATGCGCATGAAACTACGCGATTACACACAGTCACTCAACATGCTCACGATGATCTACATGTTTGCCTCCGCGGTCATCCCCGCCATGCTTCTGGTTATGATAGCGGTGGGTGGCCGAATGGGTGGGATGATGTTTACTTCAACGAGTGCGGCAGTCCTCTTTCTGATTATCATCCCATTCATGTTGTTATACTTCGTTATGATGATCAAACGCTTCGAGCCGAGGTTATGAAGATGGGGTTGATTAAAAAAATGACGGCGTTTGCGAAGCGCGTGTTTCCAGAGAAATTCCTGCACAACCTCGACCACAGGCTGGAGTCAACGAAAATCGCGCTCGCCGCTGAGGAATACGTGGGTGTGACTCTCCTAGCGACGATACTCGTGGGTGTGGCAGCGGGTCTCATAGGCATGCTCCTACAGTTCCCCCTTCCAGCACCTCTGTTCGCGATTCTTGTAGCCGTTGCAACCTTTCCAGCGCTGACGATTGGAATACCCTATTATCTGGCCCAGAGTAGGGCTGCTGAGCTGGAGAAAGTGTTACCAGATGCCCTCCGCCAGATGGCGAGCACTCTGCGGGCGGGTGTAGGGATAGACGCGGCGATGGATGACATAGTGAAATCAAAGTACGGCATACTCTCAGATGAGTTCGATCGGGTGGTGACGGAAATCCGGAGGGGTAGAACCCTCGACAACGCCCTCTTGGCTCTAGCGCGGAGATCGAATTCGCCCCTCTATGAGCGGGCCTTTAGCCTGATTGTTGAGGGTATCGAACGCGGCGGAGCTCTCGCCAGCGTGCTCGACTCAGTCTCCACGGACATCAAGGAGGTGCACGCGATCCAGCGTGAGAGGCAGGCAGCCACCATGCAGCAAGTACTCTTCCTGCTCGCCGTGGCCCTCTTTGCAGTTCCCTTCATAGTCGGCCTCACGGTGGCGGTGAGCGGGATTCAGATAGGTAGGGGCCCAGCGACAAGTGCAGGCTTGCCAGCGGAGATGGGCACGATCGCCATGACATACATAGTGATACAAGCGCTCATCTGCTCACTCGCGGTCGGGGTGATTCGCTACGGCAAGATGTTAAAAGGTCTAACTTTCGCCGTGCCCTTTATGATAGTTTCGGCAATCGTCTTCTATGTGGCCCAGAGTATGATTGGGGGCGTTGCATCAGTTTAGCGTTCCATGCCGAGCTCCTGTAGGTCCTTATAGATTGTATCGCGCGAAACGCCGAAGCTCTTGGCTATTTGTACAAGGTTGATCGCTTTCGAGTCATTGCCGAGTAATCGAAGCACCGCCGCTAGGCGTTCTCTACGTTCCCCCAAACTGAGCTTCCTAATTTTTTTGGGTACCTCCTCATTCACCGCAACGACGAGCGTGGCATAGGTGCGCTTTGTTAAAGGGGGGGTGATGAACTTCAGGTAGAACCCTATGATCTCCCCGCGTAGTTTCGCTAACCTTACATTTATTTTATCTTGGGCGCGACGAAGGGCAACCTCCTCACTACCGCCGACTTCATTCACCCAGAGGACACATTTTGGCTTGACATCACTTTCGTCTATCACCAAAGCTATGCGCGCAATTCCCCCCGTCAAACCCGAGCTGACGCTCGCCTCCATTCGAGTTATGCATCCCTGCATTTTCGCAAGCTTCTCGTTAAGCTCATTTGAGGCTCGCTTAAGGGCTTTTCGGACGTTTGTGGCTCGCCGGACGCAGCTCAGAACTTGCAAGTTTATCAAAATAAGTTGGATGCTGGGTGCTTTTAAGCTTTCTACAAAAATGTCGACTTTTGCCCAGAAATGTGGGGGCACCTTTATAACCCCAAATTTAGGAAGATTCTCATAAAGAGGTGAAAAAAATGAGGTTGTCTAAAAAGGGTCAAGGCGCTACAGAGTACCTATTGATGTTGGCCGCGGTATTAGTCATAGTAGCCATAGCAGTGTACTACGTGACGAGCACCGGTGGTTACCCAGCAGTGGCTGTAACAGCAGTGAAGTATGGTGACGACACGATTAGAATTAACGTTGACACTGGGTCAATCCCCGCT
>JAOUPD010000106.1 GCA_029880065.1 Hadesarchaea archaeon | reverse complement strand
TTCGGGCAAATCCGAGTTCCCGATGAATTGCTTCATGTAATTTTTGATCACGGAGTCAATCTGGGCGGGGATGCCGGCGAAGATGGAGGGAGGCGAGCCAAGGCGCTGGGAGAGCCAGAAGCAGAGAGGGCAGTCGAGGGCCGATTGGAGGCGGGTCACTCCGAGCCTGATGGTTTGGATCATGAGATTTCCCGTTAAAAGATGGAGGTCTATCGTTTTAAATCAAGTGATAGTGAAACAGCTAGGGTAGTTCTGAGGAAACGGAAAAGTCGCGCAGGTTTTGCCTGTAGAACTTGAGGCAAGGACTAATCAATGCTGTAGTGCCAAAATAATCATCAAAAAAGCTTATAAGTTTAGCACTACATAATCAGAAACATGGCATTCATCCGAGCGAAGTACATCAACGGCGAGTACTACTTCTACCTAGTCGAGAGCAGGCGCGAGGGCAAGCTGGTCTATCAAGACATAGTGAAATACTTGGGCAAGCGTGAAGACGCGGAGAGGTACGCGAGAGAAAAAAAGTTGAAGATGCCGGAGATAAAAAAAGCCTTAGAAAAAAGTGAAAAAGTACTAGATAAACAGATTGCGAGAAAGAAGGCAAAACTCGATTCGCTGCGTCCCTTTTCGAAGGTTCTGGAGGACAGGCTGAGGGAAGAACTGGTTATCCTGTGGACCTACCACTCGACCGCGATCGAAGGAAGTACCCTCTCTTTGAAAGAAACTGCTACCCTCTTAGCGGAGGGCATCGTAGTGGGGAACAAGCCCCTTACGGATTATCTCGCGGCAAGGGGTCATCGAAATGCTATAAACTTAGTGTTCAAGTGGGTCGAGGATGGGAAGGAAAATCTGGCTGAAGCCGATTTGCTCGAGCTTCACCGGGCGACGATGAAAAATGTCATCGATATTTACCTCGGGGTTTACCGGCCAGTGCAGGTCTACCTCCTCGGCTCCTCTTACACGCCTCCACCACCGGGCCAAGTCCCCCAGCTCATGCGGGGTTTCCTCCGAGAGCTCAACCGCAACCCGAAAAAACATGAACCCATAAAGCTGGCAGCCCTCACCCACCTCGACTTCGAGTCCATTCACCCGTTCGTGGACGGAAACGGACGAGTGGGACGCTTGCTCGCCAATTGGGTTCTCATGAAAAACGGTTACCCTTCCATCGTGATTACCAAGCGGGAGCGGGTGCGCTACTTTAGGATGCTGGAGGAGGCTCAGACAAAGCTAGTTGCTTACCGGATCGTGAGGTTCTTCAAGAAAAAAGCCAATGCCGCTTTGGATTTTTACCTCAAGCGATTAGTGCCATACAGGCCTAGTGTAGTGCCTAAGAGATAAAGAAATTTAAGAAATGTTTTAGCACTACACTAACGTGACCTCCAGAGTTCGGAGCAGTTTTCATTCGGCCGCTAAGAGCTCAGGGGTCAGAACCCACCCCACGGACCAGTTCCCGTCCTCGTCCCGCTTCAAGCAGACGACCCCACCATTCCTAAATCCCACGACCTTTCGCTCGGGGTCGCCTGCGAGCAGGAGGCCAGCGAGCTTGCTCAGGTGGGGGAGGTGGCCAACGAGCACCAGATCCTCGAACTCCTCCTTCAGCCTGTTCGCCCAGATGCCCGGGTCGTCGAGCGGCGCTAGACCTTCAGCCTGCTCGACCCCTCCCGCCGATGAGATGCCTTCGGCCAGGACTTCGGCGGTTTGCTTGGCCCGGAATTTTCCGCTGTGGAATATTTTGGATACCTCGATTCCTTTCGCCCTGATAAAATTCGTCACCCTCCGGATGTCTTCTTGGCCTTTCTCGGAGAGCGGGCGCGCCGGGTCCTCCACCTGAGGCTTGGCTTCGGCGTGCTGCACGAGATACAATCGCATGTTTCTCCACAGGTTAAATTGGCGAAGTTCAATTAAAAAATTTTCAGCCCGACTTGGTCAAGATTTTTCCCTGAAGGTTATCCCCCACTCCTCCAACCGCTTCAAGAATTTGTTGGGGTCCAAACCTTCCGGCGGGATTGCCCCCTTTGCATCGATTTCCCCGCTGGCGAGCATGGTGGCCGTCAGCGAGGCGGGAACTGCTACTCCCGCCCAAGGAATACCCAATCTGTTAAGAAGCTCGAGAGAATTCGATATCCTGTAAAAGGTGCGGGTAACAGCTTTTCCTCCCCTTTCGCCTTTGACTTCGGCGAGATCGCAGGTCAACGCACCTCTCTCGGGTGGAATAGTGAGCGCCTCCTTGCCCTCAGGTTTCGCTAGGAGCTCGATGTAAGTATCTGCTGGTTTGGGAACTAGGGCGAAAAGAACATCCCTAGGGGCCACCTCAACCCCCTTGACCTCAATGGGTTTCTCGCTGGCGAATCCCATCCTGATCAAGGCCCCGGCCATTTTGTCGGGAGGAATCTTGCAATCCACGCGCCTCACACCTTTCCCGATGAAGCGCGGTAGGGTGTACACGGGCTCGTAATCCACGAAGCAGACCTCGGCCTCGCCCATCGGGTCGGGAAACCGGTAGTTCTCAATCCCCGAAAAAGTTGGCAGGCGTCTGAACTCTCCGCCCTCGTAGACCAAGGGCTCTTTCAGCCACTCGGCCAAAGCCACCTCTGGACACCACGGCGGGGACCAAACCGGTATCGCCTCCTCGCCGCCCAAGAGCCTCCACGCGAACCTCAGCCGAATTTCGTCCACGCGGTCGAGTTCGTCGGCCGCGCGCCTCACGAGCACGTTCATCACGAAGGGGCCGCCTTGGTAGACGACCGCGACAAGCCCGGCTTCCTCCCACTCGCGGGTTAACTCCATCTCCCCGAGCGGGTCGTCGGATGCTAGGGCTACATAGTGGGCGCCGCTCCTGAGGGCGGAGTCCATCACCCTTCGGTTGAATTTCGGCAGGGTCGCGTTGATTACCGCATCGGAACCCCTTATAACCCTGAGCAAATCCTTCGAGTTGCTCGCGTCGACCCTTTCCGCACGCACCCTGTCGTCCCCGAGCTTTTGCGCTACCCGTTCAGCGCGGGCGTAGTCGATGTCCGAACAAACGATTTCTGAAACTTCGGGAATCCTCGTCAGGGTCAACGCGATTGCGGACCCCTGAACTCCCGTACCGACGATCGATATCTTCACGAACCCACCTGTAATCATTTCACCCTGATGATCGGATATCTCTGCCTGGTTTCGCGGTCAATGACCCCGATGCCGAACGAGATTCCGACCGATTGAATCACGAGCAACTTGTCCGGGTCTTCGAGGCTGACCTTGGGGCTTTTCCCCTCCCCCTCGAGCAGGTCGTGCAAGTACC
>JAOUPD010000029.1 GCA_029880065.1 Hadesarchaea archaeon | reverse complement strand
GGTGACTACGAAAGAGAATTTGCTTGGTGAGGGGCCATCCCCTGTAGCGACAATTGTTCCTAATTCCATAGGTCCACCTCAGAAAGGTCTCCGGTTTCGCCTCAGGTCGAGCAAGGCAGAGGGGCCGAGACGGTCCGCGATGCTGTCGCGCACGATGCTCAGGTCCTCCTCTGTCAGACGGGCACAAACATCCGCCTCGATGAGTACTGAGGGGAGCCCGAAGGCATCATGGTGGGAAGAAAGCGCGTAGATGAGTGGCGCGACGCGATCGGCGGTCTCTGCGGGTTCGTCTCTGAAATCGATGAACTCCACGCGCAGCGGACGGTCGAATGGCACAGTCTTGAGGTAAAATGCATAAACTCGCATCGCCCATTCGCCGAGGTCACGGAGCACATATCTTGATGGGCTCTCAGCGTAGCGGAAGATGGAGGTACGCTCTCCCACCCCGAGCACGTGATCGAGAAGAACGGTGTCTCGCGAGCGTTCTAGGATTTCCAGCTCTTTTTGTTCGAGGCCGAGGCCACCTAAGCTTGGGAGCACTTTACGCCTGAGGATATCGATGAAGCGCCCGCCCCGGCTGTCCTTAACCGCGCCCGCAAGCAGGACTTCCGACTCCGAGCAAGTCTCGTAAAGCTTCGTGTACGCATTGAGGAGTTTGTGATAACGCTCAAGCAAGCTTTGGTTATGGGGAAAGCGGTCGATGTACTGGGGCACTACAGAGCCGTCCAGTAACAGGAGTTTAACTTCATTTGTTCGGAGCGCCTCGGTAGCGAGCTCAATTTCGGTCAGCTGACGTTCCATACCGGCAAGGAGCTCAAATTCTCGGGCATCCAGCGGCTCCGCAACGTCGATCAGGCGGGGGAACGGCATCTCGCTTGGGAAGTACTTGGCCCACTCCAGCCGAGAGTCGTGGTAGTGAAATATCGCAACAACCGCCCGCAAGAGGATGAGGTCTAGACCATGGAGCTGCTGCTCAAGCATCCCTCCATCTACACCCGCCACCGTCAGGTTCGCGAGCGCGTCTTGCTCAATCGGTTTCACGAGAGAAGTTTCGATAATTTCTTCCACACCATCCAAAGTCACGTCCCTTAACCCAGCAAGAGCCTTGGCCACCGTACACCTTTGCCCTTCCTGTTTTCGTATTCGCTCGGCTATGCTGTCAAGTGTGTCCTCGAGTCCTGCGTGTTCCTCCGAGAAACCAGACCTTCGTACAGGTGAAACCATTTGGTCACCCATTTCACCGCTCGGACCCATTTTTTTCACCCTCCGCTTAGGAAATGTGGAAGAATATTTAAGTGGATTTGGGGGAGAGAGGTCGGTGAAAGTAATTTATAAGGCTTATAAAGGGGTGAAACGGCCGACACTCGAATGTCAAATTACCTTATTTTCCGGCGGGCGGCTTCCTCAACGCGCCGCATCACCTCGCGAAGCGGCAAGCCCGTTCGTTCGGCGATTTCCTTAGCATCTTCGTACTCAGCAGCAAAACCGACTAGATTACCTCTTTCTCGCGCTACCTTCACGCGCGGCTTGAATTTGCGCCCGGCCAGCTTGATATCAACCTGCACGATTTCCCGCTCGAGAGCATAGCGATGCATGGTAGGCAGTACGCGCACACCGAGCGTTCCAGTTTCTGACATCAACACGTGCGCGAGTCTTTCGGCATCCTTGGGTTTGACGAGCACCTTGATTAAAAATCCTGGCCTTCCCTTTTTCATCAGGACGGGAACGGCACTCGCGTCCAGCGCGCCTTCCGCGAGCAGTTTTTCGATTGTGTAGCCGACGACCTCACCCGAGACATCATCGACGTTCGTCTCGAGCAACGCTATCTCCTGAAGCTTGAGTCCGTGCCCCCTCGCCTCGCCCATGCAGACGCGCACGAGATTTGGCGAGGGAAGTTTTCTCGCGCCCACGCCGTAGCCTATCGCATCGATGCGCATCGCGGGGTATACATTGACGAATCGATTGACGAGCGTGACGAGCAGGGCCGCGCCAGTTGGGGTGGTGAGTTCGACGTTCGCAGCCACGCCTCGAATTGGCTTTCCTCGAAGAATTTCAAGCGTGGCTGGGGCTGGTAGGGGAAGCTCGCCGTGGATAAACTTTGTGGCCCCCTTTCCAACCGCTACTTCGCTCGCCAATATCTCACCTTCAAATAGCCCTAGCTCATTAGCGGCCGTGCAGCAGCCCACGATATCGGCAATTGCATCCGCCGCACCGACCTCGTGCAGCACGAGTCGCTCTAGGCGCTTACGGTGCACGCGGGCCTCGGCGCGAGCGAGTACCCCCAGCGTTTCGAGTACTGTGCGCTCGACTTTCAGCGGCAGGCGTAGTCTTTTGACCCTCCCCACAATTTTGGGATAGGTGCGCCCGCCCTTATCGCTCGTTTTGACATCAACCCGCGTTGCCTTGATCTCGTTCACCTTAACTCGTTTGATTCCCACCTCGACGCTACCGAACGGCTTAGCGGCGGCAAGCATAGCTCTCTTAACCCGTTGGGCGCTCGCGCCAGCGTCGATGAGCGCGGCTGTCAGCATGTCACCTGAGACACCCGCGATGCTACAGTCGATGAATGCGAGTTTCATGCTCACCAACACTCTTGCTGGTGCTGTCGGCTTTAAATTTATTCAACCTACGTGAAGATTTTACAAATATTATATATAGGTTCCAAACTTTGAAGGGTTATGAGTAAGGCTATGATTAAGCCGTATATGGTCGCAGGTCTATCTCCGACCGTCTGGGGTGTCAGGAATAGGGGCCAGATCAAAAAGAATCTGGACCATCTACGGCATCTATGCGCGGCTGCGTCCTGGCTAAGTAGCCTTGACCTACCTATTCGTCTGATCGTAATACCTGAGGGATCCCTACAAGGCTTCACGGATGAAATCTTTGACATGGATCACGTCGAATATGCAAGAGAGATAGCGATAGACATACCAGGTGAAGAAACTGACATCCTAGGAGAAATAGCAAAGCAATATGATTCATACGTAGTCGCAACCGCCAAGTCGAGAGAGCCAGATTTTCCAGATCGGTTCTTTAACATAGCATTCCTCATTGACCCAAAAGGAAAAATCATTCTAAAACACTATAAAAATTGCCCACTCTTTCCAGTCGAACACTCGGTCTGTCCCCACGATGTCTGGGATAAGTGGATCAAGACCCATGGTAAACGGCTTGACGCCTTCTTCCCAGTGGCAGATACCGATATCGGTAGAATTGGATGCTGCTTGGCGAACGAAGGATCATACCCTGAGATGGTGAGGGGGTTGGCGATGAATGGAGCAGAAGTGGTTTGCAGACCAGCATACCCAGAGCCTCATGTGGGCAACGAGGCCTGGGAGATCCAGAATAGGGCAAGGGCGTTAGATAATAACTGCTATATCGTTGCGCCGAACACCGGTACCTACTACGTTACCCAGGATGCTGAAGCACCCATCGACACCTTCGGAGGAAAGTCTATGATAGTGGATTTTAAGGGTCGTATCATATCACGGCATGACTATGGGGCTGGTTCATCATATTGCGCAGGTGTAATCGATATTGAGGCTCTTCGTGACTTCAGGGCAAGGTCGCCCTTGATGAATTGGATGAAGGACTTGAGGACAGAAATCTGTAGGCTGATATACGAGAAGCCGCTATATCCGAAGAACCTATGGCTGAGACGTGTTCCGATGAAGCATGACGAGTACCGGAGAACCGTAATAGACTCTCAGATTCAAAAAATGATGACTCGTGGCATATGGGCTTTACCCACATGGCTCAAGCAGGAAGAAGTTCCGGGAAGACAAGGTTCAGAATGTCTTAGCGAAGCAAGTAGTCGAAAGAGAGACACCCATAGGCCTGATGGAAAAAAGGAAAGGATAAGACGAAGACGCCGAGCAAAATAGAGGCTCAATCACTAAAAAATACGAACTTTCTTTGTATGATTCCCTTGGTTACGTACTCCCCGGTCAACGGCAGTACGCGCCCACAAACTTTAAATATGAAATAGTTGTTATATATATAACAAGTGAAAAATATGCGAAAAATCCTGCTGGTTTGGGATGTCAAGACCCGAGGCTCACCAGCGACGTTCTTCTACCGGGCACTTCGGGGGTACGATTACCCGACGAAGGCCGGCAGGAGCCATTCTGCGGGAATCCTAGACGAGATCCCCGATGATGTCTGGGAGTTTATAAATCGGAGCACCCTGTTAATCGAGGAAGAGTACGCCAAAATGGTCGAAGAGATTTTCAAAGAATTCAACAAATATTTAGTCTGGCACCGATTTGAGGTCGAAATTTGAGGTGATAAGATGGCCGAAAAGGAGCTGAAGTTAGTAGTCGCGGAAAACCGACATCAGGCATACGTTAACCGTGGTTTTGCCCTAATCGATGAAGGAGTGATGAAACGAATCGGCATCAGGCAGGGCGATATAGTTGAGATAACCGGCCCTCGCTCGACCAGCGCGATTGCGATAAAGGGCTTTCCAGAGGACAAGGGGCTAGAGATCATTCGAATTGATGGACTCATTCGCCACAACGCTGGCACATCGATAGGAGAAAAAGTCATCGTGCGGAAGGCCTCGGTGAAGGAAGCCAAAAATATTACCATTGCGCCGACCGACCCCCGCGTCAGGTTCATGGCATCTGGGGAGGTAATCAAGCGCAACTTGCTCGGGAGGCCTCTGACAAAAGGGGACTTGATTACTCCGACACCTCCCGAGGAACCGGTACGTATGGGGGGAGACCTTTTTGAGGAGTTCTTCGGCGGCATCTTCGGTGGAATGGCGTTGCCGTTTGGGTTCGGTGAGATAAAATTTGCCGTTGCCAACACTTCCCCTGCTGGAATCGTTCTCGTGACCGACATGACGAACATTGAAGTGCTTCCGCAGGCGGTGGAGGTGAAGGAGCTAAAAGTGCCTGTCGTAACTTACGAAGATATCGGTGGCCTGAAGGGAGAACTCCAGCGCGTCCGAGAGATGATCGAACTCCCGCTAAAGCATCCAGAGGTCTTCGATCGTCTCGGGATAGAGCCCCCGAAGGGCGTCTTATTGCATGGCCCACCGGGCACGGGAAAGACGCTGATAGCAAAGGCGGTGGCGAACGAGTCGGGAGCGAATTTTACCTCGATTGCCGGACCCGAAGTGATGAGTAAATGGTATGGGGAGAGCGAGGCTAGGTTGAGACAGATTTTCGAGCAGGCTGAAAAAAATGCCCCCTCAATCGTCTTCATCGACGAGCTTGACGCGGTAGCCCCAAAACGCGAAGAGGTAACAGGTGAGGTCGAGCGGCGAGTGGTAGCGACACTCTGTACAGCGCTCGATGGACTGAAAACTCGTGGAAAGGTCATCGTCATCGGTGCCACGAACCGCGTCAATGCTTTGGATCCAGCGATTCGTCGTCCTGGCAGGTTTGATCGTGAAATAGAAATCGGCGTGCCGGACCGCGACGGTCGCAAAGAAATCCTGCAGATTCACACCCGGGGGATGCCGCTCGCGAAGGATGTTAATCTCGACCGCTATGCTGATATCACTCACGGTTTCGTCGGTGCTGACCTCGAGGCTTTAGCCAAGGAGTCGGCGATGAGCGCCTTGCGGAGGATACTACCACAGATAAAGCTCGAGGAAAAAATCATCCCGTCAGAAGTGCTTGAGAAGCTTCAGGTAACAAAGGAAGACTTCGAGAACGCGCTAAGGATGGCGGAACCCTCGGCGATGCGTGAGGTCTTGATTGAGATCCCGGATGTGCACTGGGAAGATGTGGGCGGGCTGGAGAACGCGAAACAGGAATTAATAGAGGCAGTCGAGTGGCCGCTCAAGTATCCGGATGCATTCAAGCGCATTGGAATCGAGCCCCCGCACGGCATTCTCCTCTACGGCCCGCCAGGTACGGGTAAAACCCTGCTTGCACGGGCGGTGGCGACCGAGAGTGATGCGAACTTCATCGCGATCAAGGGGCCCCAGCTCCTGAGCAAATGGGTAGGGGAATCTGAGAAGGGGGTGCGCGAGACCTTCCGGAAGGCCAAGATGGCTGCCCCCGCGATAATCTTTTTCGATGAGATTGACGCGCTCGTGCCTAGACGCGGCTCTGGGTTCGGGGACGCCCACGTGACCGAGCGAGTGATAAGCCAGCTGCTTACCGAGCTCGACGGGCTGGAGAAACTTGAAAATGTCGTCGTAATCGGTGCAACTAACCGTCCCGACCTAGTAGATCCGGCGCTGCTCCGCCCCGGGCGCTTCGACAGGCTTGTGTTGGCTCCAGCCCCCGACGAGAACGCCCGTTTAGAGATACTCAAAATCCACACCAAGAGCATGCCGCTTGGGAAAGATGTTAATCTCAAATTGTTAGCAAAAGAGATCGGTGGCTACTCGGGATCGGACATCGCCGCCCTATGCCGTGAGGCTGCGATGCGGGTGCTGCGAAAGGACATAAAGGGCAAGGAAGTTCGGATGCAACACTTCCGCGAGGCGATGGAGGGTATCAAACCCTCCCTGACACCAGAGATGACCAAAGCGTATGAAACTTTCACGGAGAGAAAAAGCAAGCGCGTGGCGGAAGAAGCGACGGGGATGCACTACTAAGGTTTAATAAGGTTCAACAATAAATTAGGGCGGAGGATATAATTTGCCACAGGTTATGGTGAGTAAGCTCCGGGCGATAGGCGTCATCTCAGATAGGGGCATGCAGGTGGGAAAGCTCCAGGATATTCTCTTTAATGAAAAAGACGGAAAGGTTCAATCGATCGTGGTAAGACCAATCTCAAAGGAGACGCTCGGGAATATCCCCCGCGACTCGAGCGGTAATGCCTTGATCCCCTTCAGCGCCGTTATGTCAATACGCGATTTCATTGTCATCAACGAGCGCGTTTTAGCGATTCAGCAGCTCAAGACGCAACCGAAGCTTGGCATTCTATAAAAATTACTAGAACTACCAACCGAAGAACAATCTCGTCGCGAGTTCGCTGGGTAACCCTGCAGCTTCAATTTTTTCAGCCGTGATTTTTACATCGTAGCCGACCCTATTGAAGCTTACCTTTACATCCTTGCCCAGGTTTAGAACCGCGTAGCTAGCTCGGGGGTCGCGATTACGCGGCTGTCCCACCCCGCCCGGGTTAAGAATCAGCTTGCCAAAGATGACGCGCTCAATCGGCATGTGGGTGTGACCGAGCACGAGGATATCCGCATCTAGGTCGCGAACGAGTTCTGCGAGCACGCGGTTCGAGGTATCTGGAAAGACGTATTCGTTAAGCGGGTCGCGGGGGCTCCCATGTGCCACGTAGACCCTTTGCTTTCCGTAAGTCAGCGTGAGGTGGGTTGGGAGGTTCGATAAAAATTCGAGATTTTCCTTGCTCAAGTTATCGGCGGTCCAGAGCGCCGCCTGGGCCGCTAGCGGGTTGAAGCCCCGCACATCGCGCGTCACTGTTGCGTAATCATGGTTTCCCATCACCATCCGCATCCGCTTCGCCCTAGCCAACTTCACCACTTCGTTGGGCTCAGCGGCGTACCCCACGAGGTCGCCCACGCAGATGAGTTCATCAACGCGAGGCATATCTTTGAGCACGGCCTTGAGCGCCGCGAGGTTTGAGTGGGGGTCAGCGATTACGCCTATCTTCATCGACACCACCAAGACAACAAAGGAGCGAGATTTGTTTAAACCTTGCACCTCACACAAATTTTACGACAGTGAAATTCTTTTTTCTAGCAGCATCACTCGTGAAAGCTAGTCCCGCAGGCTAAGAATTTTCTCTATGGCTTCCGCGACGCCCTTTCCGTGAGGCTCGGCGGTCACGTAGGTAGATACGCGCTTCACCGCTTCGTCCGAGTTTGCTACGGCGAAGCTCAGCCCCGCGACCTCCAACATCTCGACATCGTTCAGACCATTCCCCATGGCCGCAACTTCGGCGAGTGGCACCCTCAAGAACGAGGCGACTTTCCGGAGCGCGTTTCCTTTGTTCACGTTTGGGCTTCGAAGGTGAATCGTTAAGCCTAAGTCGACGACGACTAGATTAAGCCCCTCGCGCCTGAAGAGCTCCTCGGCGGCCCCAGCTTCGATTGTGCGCTTCAGGGCTATGCCCGTGAGGCGTACCCTCGAACTCCTAGTCTGCTGCAGAGGGCCAAATTCCCGTTCAAGAGCAACCAGCCCACGCTCGGTATCGACACGGTCGCCGAGTACACATTCCCACCCGCTGGCTGGGTCGAACACAATTCCCCCATCCTCGGCTATCAGCGGCCCCGAAGTCCCAAGCATGATCGCGGCAGCCTCCGCGAACGCGAGCACGTTTCCCGTCGCAAGCACCACGGGCAGACCCGAATCCTCGGCCTTTTGAATGGCACTCACGCCAGCGATATCAAGTCTTCGATTTCTAAACGTCAGCGTGCCGTCGATGTCGACAGCAACAAACTTGATCAAACTTCCACCTAATTCAGTCCCTTATCCCTTGCCCGCTAATCATGAAGACCGCCTCAGCCTCGGGCAAGTTGGGGCTGTCAAATATCCGCGCGATCCGCTTTCCACCCTTGGACTTTCGAAGGTAGACGCGGGTCGTAGCGGAGTGGGCGAGCACATGCCCCCCGATTGGTCGGGTGGGGTCCCCGAAGAAAACGTCAGGCCTCGCCATCACTTGGTTCGTCACGAAGATGGCTAGGTCGTGGAGGTCGGCTATTCGATGAAGCGTCAGGAGATGGCGGTTCAACTTCTGCTGGCGGTTGGCTAGAGCTCCCCGCCCAACGTACTCGGCCCGGAAGTGTGAGGTAAGAGAATCGATTATCATGAGGCGCACATTTTCCTCCTCGATTTTCTCCTCGGCCTTCTCGGCTATCAGAATCTGCTGGTCTGTGTTGTAAGATCTTATGTAGAGGACGTTTTGGAGGGTCTTCATCGGGTCGAGGTTGAGGCCAATCGCCATGTCCCGAATCCGTTCGGGTCTAAAAGTATTCTCTGTGTCAATGTAAATCGCCTTTCCCCCTAACCCCTTTTGCTCGGGTGGGAGCTGGACGTTAACGCAGAGCTGGTGGGCCAACTGGGTTTTTCCTGACCCGAATTCACCAAAAACCTCGGTCACTGCTTGAGTTTCAATTCCTCCGCCGAGTAGCGTGTCTAGCTGCTCACCGCTCGTGGTTATCAATCCAACTTTTTCCCGGCGCTCGAGGACTTTGTCGGCGGTGACGAAGATGCCGAATTCCGCAATCTCCCTAGCAGCAGCGATTATTTTTTTTGCTTGTCCCTCACCGATCTCTGCAGCCTCATGCAGCTCCGCTATCGAGGCCACAGCGATCGATTCAATCGTTCGATAACCTGCCTCCCGAAGCTTCTCAGCAGTGGCTTCTCCTACTCCTGGTAAACTTTCGATTGTGCGTTTCACTTCCTCAGCCAAAAATTAACCCTCCATTTACTTTTCACGTTCCCGCTTTTATCTTTTTGAGCAGCGCTTGCGCCTCTTCTTTCGACTCGGGAAACTGCACGTCGCTCGCTCGGAGTTCGAGCTGGTCGAAGTACTTGTCGTGCCGGGTCGTACCTGTAAGGACAAGCTCCTTCCCAATCAGTTTGAACTTATCGTAAAGCTCGGCCAAATCAGGAGTACCCTTGAAGAGTTCGAAAACCTGTTGCGCTCCCATACCGAGCAGACTCTCCGCGACCTTTCCGAAAAGGGCTACCCGGAAGTTGCCGGTGCCGTCGTCGAGCACGAAGCTCAGCACGACGCGATGTTCAGGTGTCACGACCTTCCCGCACTCCTCGCACATCAAACTGGTGTCCACGCTCCCTAGGCTCCGTCCACAGTCGGGGCAGATGTCGAATACTGGACGCCGGTGGAAGACCCGTACCACGGTTCCTCTGACTTGGACCCTCATCCCCTCTTTCTGGACATCTGCAATGCTGATCCGTTTGGGTTCCGGTGCGGCTAGCTTAATCGCATCCGCGGGCGGCAATTCTTCGGAGATTGCTGGATTTAGCTCGAGTTGTCCTTGATTGCCGAGATGAAGCTCAGGCTGGCCAAAGAGACCCAGCGTGCTGTAGCAGTTTGTGAATTTGACGACATCACCGACCTTGATGCCGACCGCTTTATCCGCGTGCTCGTGCCAAAGCGATGCCCTCGTTGTACCAGTTTGGTCACCGATGGTAATTGAGGCGACCTTCCCCTTACTACCATCGCCCCGAGCAAACTCACGCGGTGCCATGACCTCGATCACTCTCCCGACCACCTCAAGCGCGTCCATGTTCGGCTCGACCTCGCCAATTTTTATACGGCTTGGCTCGAGCGCCCCGACAGTCACGTCGGGTGGGTTCACCTCAACTCGCGCGATTTTGCCGACGTGCACCTCCGGTTTACCTGTCAAGCCGACGCGCGTGTAGGCATTGCGTAAGAGCACGATATCGTTCAGCTTCAGCTTCTGCGCGAGCTCCGCCACATCACCCCAAAAGGAGGCGCGAGCGGTGCCTGTCTCGTCCGCGAGAATCACGCTGATAACTTTCCCTGATGTCCCATCGTCCCGCTTGAACTCCTGCAACGGGAGCTTTCGCCTAACTCTAGCCGCAAGGTCAACCGTCGGCATGCTGGCCTCGAGCTCCTCTAGCTTGAGCGGGCGCTCGAGCAGCTCGGGCAGTTCTGCCACTTCCGCCTCTGGCGGGTTCAGGAGCAGACGCCCTCGCGAGCCTAAGCTGAGTTCGGGCCTGTTTCTCAATCCGGGCCGCACCGACGCATTTTCGAGCTTCACCGCGATCCCCAGCTTGAGATTCTTCACGAACTCCGTCCGCTCATCCCAGAAGGAAACCCGCACCTGACCTGTCGAGTCCATGAGTATGAGGCTCGCAACCTTGCCAGTGGTTCCATCGGGGCGCTCAAATTCCCTGATGTCGCTCGTCGTCACCACTCTGCCGATGATGTCCACCTCGATGAGCTCTGGTTTGAGATCTGCAATTCTAACCTTAGTTTCAACAAGCGGCGGGAGGTCCGATACGCGCGAGTCTTCTGGATTCACGAGTAAGGAACCCCGCATCCCAAGACTGAGCTCAGGCTGCTTGTTCAACCCCTGGCGCACGTAGGCATTTTTGACTTGAACAGCATCTCCCTTCCGGACCTTACTCTCCTCAATCAACGAGGTCTTGTCGTTCCATAGCGCGATTCTAATCTGTCCGGTTTTGTCTTGGAGCAACAGACTCCCCACGCGCCCGGCCTTACCGCTAGAGCGCTGAAACTCCCGCGGTTCGTAAATGCGGACGACCCGACCGACGATGTCCACTTTTGACATTCCCGGGATGAGATCCTCGATGTGTAGGGTTCGAATCTCAGGTTCTTTTCTCTTAAAAACAACCCCCAATTCCCGACCGACGATAGTGGCCGCGCCTTCGAGGGTCACGAAACCGCTGAGTTCGTCCTGTTTCTGCCGGATGCGCTTCATTAGCTCGTCATGGTCGATTTTTGTATGATCTAAAATCTCTTGGACCATTTGTTCAAAATTTAGCTCCATAATCCAGCCTCAAAACAATTATCCGCTTCTCGTTTATAGGTATTTTCAGGGAGAGGTGACCGAAAGTATTCACCTTCGGATGACGAAACCAAATTGAAAACATGTACGATCCGATTGAGCTAGCCGGACGATTGGAGGAAATAGTTGCACGCGGCGATGAACGCAAGTACTATCGCTTTCGTGCTGCGCGATTTTACGGCGGTATAGCAACTGCTGATTGCGTCGGATGTTGTCTTCGCTGTGCATTTTGTT
>JAOUPD010000105.1 GCA_029880065.1 Hadesarchaea archaeon | reverse complement strand
AGTAACCTTCACGGTATCTGAGGACGTGGCTGGCACGTACACGGTCAATGTCGCGGGTCTGACAGGGAGCTTCGTGGTAACGGCACTACCTGCTCCGCCCATCGTCCCGCTGGCCGTGAGCATCATAATCATCGCGTTGGCGATAGGTATCGTAATGTGGCTTTGGAGGATCAGGTGAAAGGCTTGAGATTGGTGATTGGATAATTTTGTTGAAGAAAAGAGGGGAATAAAGTGATGGTCGGGCTTGGAGTCAGCGTGCTCGCGATAGGCGCCGCGGGTTACTCGCTCTGGATGTTGCGCAGGCGGAAGGCGATGCTGCGCAGGCACGTGCTGCGGCAGCGGAAGATAAGGAAATACATTGAAGGAGAGTAGGTTTAAGTGGGTTTGAACACCCCAATCGCCGCGGCGGCTACGACTTTCATACACTTCTTCGTACTGACACTGGGCGCTGGGCTCGCTTTTGAATACAGGAATAGGAGGGTGCTGATGGGATGAGAGTCAAGACTGGCGTACCCGGGCTCGATGAGCTCCTAGGGGGAGGCTTGCCTAGAGGGAGTTGTACCTTGCTCTCGGGCAAGTGCGGCACTGGCAAGACGATCCTCGCGATGCAGTACATAGTCAAGGGGATCACGGATTACGGGGAACCCGGAGTATTCGTCTCGTTTGAGCGCGAGCCCGAAGCCTTGTGTGAGGATGCGAAGGGGTTCGGCTGGCACCTCAAGCTTCTGGAAAACCAAAAGAACCTAGAGCTCATGGGCGATTCTCTCGACAGGATAACCAGCTTCGGAAAAAAGGTCGGGGCCAATGGGGAGAACATGATCACGGAGATAGTCGAGGTGGTGCGGGAGAAGGAGGCCGAGAGGCTGGCGCTGGACGGCCTCGCGCAATTCTCGGCGATGTTTCCGAACCCATTGGCGTTCAGGTCGGGCTTGGCAAGAATGCAGCGGGAGCTTGGCAAACTCGGGTGCACCTCGGTCTGGACATCCGAGGTAGATGAAGGGAAGGAGGGACTCGGCAGACTCGGCGTGGAGGAGTACGTGGCCGACGGGGTGATCGTTCTGTGCTACGAGAGGGGCGGGCTGACCCGCAACAGGACTCTAGAGGTGAGGAAAATGCGCAGGACCGGCCACAGCAATCACCTGAGCTTCTTCGAGATCTCGGAGGGGGGGATAAGGATAGTGAAGCCGGGAGAGAATGGCCCGCCTAAGAAGAGAGTGCAAGGGGAATAGCATCGAAATTTGATCATATTTGAATTTTGTTTTTTCAAATATTTTATTTTAAAGCCTTCTGTTTATCTTTGATTAAATAAGTATCATACTTTATATTTAATTAGAAAAATAGTTTTTTTAAAGCAAAAAGGAGGTGAAAAAATGAAAAACTTAAAGATTATTATACCAATATTGCTCGTTTCTATGTTCGTTTTAGCCTCCAGTCTCACAGTGAGCGCTGGGAAACCGCCAACAGTATCCGTAAATATCGATGAACCCACTGCTCACAAATATGAAGGAGATAATGGAATAACCAAAGGACAATCATTGTCAATTAGCGGAAGTTGGAGTGGCGGACAAGTAGACAGCATAGAAATCTGGATCGGAGAGGACACAACAACAAAAGTGGGAGATGCAACAATGACTCCAGGAACAAGCGGAAACTATAGCCATACTTATGACACCAGCGGACTGTCAGCTGACTACGAGATAAACACCCTTCTTGAGGTGAAGGCTTTTGAGGGAACAAAAGAAGTAGGTTCGGCGACGAGGGTATTTGCGGTATACGAGAATGGATTCCCGCTTGGAGAGGATATAATCGTTATTGACCCCGGTCACGGTGTAGTTGGTAACGTAAGACGGCTCGAAGATGATTACACACAAGAGTTGTCTTACAGACTTGCAGAGGTATTGAGTGCAAGTCCTTACAACTACAATGTGGTCGTGACCCACAAGTTTGAGGAATACATCGGAACTACAGAATCAGATGAAAGCAACGAGTTATATAGAAGAGCCCACATAGCCACGGAAAGTGCATCCGATAGAAATGTCGGCTGCTTTGTAAGCATTCACTTCAACGCTCCAGCTGCAAAAGCAGGCATAGCGGCACCAGATCCCGACTATGATGTATATCAGGCCAAATACAGCGGCTGGATAGACGACAGCTGGGACTTGGGATGGGCAATATGGAACACGCCCGAATATCAGGCATTATTGGACGAGATGGATACCAACAAGCTCGACCCAGGCGTACAGTCTGACATTGATTTCACAACAGTGCACCTCGCTGTCCTCAAGCACCAAGAAGTTTGTCCTGCGGTTTTGAACGAAGTAGCTGGTCTCAGCGGTACGGTGCAGGACTGGTTAGGCGACCCACACGATCCAAACGATGACAATAACGTGATTAGACTGGCTAATGCCTTGGCTATAGGACTCGACAATTTCATGGACCAAAGACCGTGGAGCTAAATTGAGAACAGCTGGTCAAAACCAGCATTTTTTTCTTTTTTTTCACCTTTTTAGCGAGGGCTGGCCCTTCTCATTGGTTCTCACTTTGGTTGATTTGATTTTAAGTTTTGAGTGCTTGATTTTAGTTTGGGCGCTACTTGAGGTGGGGAAGGAACTCGGTTATCTTAGCGTAGAAAAATTACTCTGAAACTAGCCATTCCAACCCAAGAGCTCGAGCGCCGCCATGCTAGCGGCGACCATGAGCAGGAAAACCGAAAACGCAAGCCTCAACCGCTTCTCCCTTGTCCTAACGGCGAGCCTTGCACCGAACTGTGCCCCGAGAACCGACCCCAGTGCAATTGGGATCAGCAAGGCGACGTCGACATGGCCCAGCAAGTAATGCGCTACCGAGCCGGGGATCGCATATATCGCCATGACCATGAGTGAGGTTCCCACTGCTTCGTGAACGCGGAAGTTTAACAACAACACCATAGCTGGCACTAAGATAACGCCTCCGCCTACACCGAGGAAACCAGAAAGAGCTCCAGCAGCGAGGCCGATAAAAGTTGCCCGAAACAACAATTTCGTCGGCGCTGTTTTCACCCGAGGCTTTGGTTCTTTGCCGGCCAATGCGAACCTTGCCGCTAGCAAGGCTATGAATGCACTCGTTATCAGCATCATTTCTCTGCCGGTGAAGTAAGCGGTCGCAGCCGCGCCGAGTAACGCCGTGACCGAGCCCGCGAGCGCACACACTGCTCCAATTCTATACATTAACATTCCTTTCCTGTGAAATACCAGCGCGCCTGAGAATGCGGTGGGGACGATTATCGGCAGGGGGGTTCCGAGGGCTACGTGCCCAGAGGTT
>JAOUPD010000104.1 GCA_029880065.1 Hadesarchaea archaeon | reverse complement strand
ATATAAACCCAAATCTTCGTGTTTATTCTTTAACACCATGGCCTCAGCTAGAATTGTATAGTCGTGATCTTGTGGGCGCTGATTCCCTAACTGCATAAATTTTTCAGATCTTGGACCTGTGAAATAACCCTTCGCTATGTTTTTGTTGTTGGCGATAATTGTTGAGTCGAAATTTAATTCTAAAGTAAAATTGTTCTCAAACTTCTTTAATCGTACCAAAATGGTGGTTCTAATTTTCCCTATCCCCTTTGTCTTTCTCCGACAGCACTCCTGAATCACTTCTTCCTTATGTTGATTTACCCCATTCCTTATCGTTTCAGTCCAAACGCCGTTCTTTTGTTTGTTGAACACCATTTCAGTTGTGTTTATGGCTATTTCAAAGCATGATCTTTTTCCAAGTTTACCAGTGATAAAAGTTAGAACAAAATTGGAATCGGAAAAAACTGTTTGAATGCCAATCCCCCCAAATGTTAAACTGCCAGTATATCTTGGAGTTTTTCCAGCGTTTCTTTTGGTAACTTTGACCGTAGTTCTTCATCCGTTGGAGCGAACCCGTGCTTTTCTGCTTCAATCATCACTGATATTAATGAGTTCTGAATATCGGATAAGTTGATGCTACGCAAGTTACAAGAACTCAAAATTTTGTGATTGCTTTTTGTCATGTATAAGTAACGACTCCAGTGTTGGAAATGTGACATCTTTGTGTCTTCATACGCTTCTACTATGTTGGTTTCTGCTTTTTCACTCAGTTTCGAGTAAATCTCCCCTATCATAGTAAATATTGTCGAGTAGATTATGTTTTCGTTGCTCCCACCTTCAAAGGTCTTGGTTTCGTATTCATCGGCCAACTTTAGCACGGCTTGAGATTCTTGTTTTAGTGGTAATGGATTTTTTACTAAATTAACGTATTGTTCATAAACGTGATTTTTAATTTTTTCCGTCTGCCACATATATTTTGATAAAACACTTTTGATACTATCAACGATTTCCTTTTGTTGCTCGGCTATTCTTGTAACCTTTTCTCTGCCTTGGTCTGTTAGAGAATAGATTGTTAGAGATTCTTCGTCTCCTTCTCTATTTTTTTCTTCTATGTCGATATACCCAAATATTTGGAGATCATCCATTTCGCGGTTCAAAGGTTCGCTATATGGCCCGTACTTATAACACCCAAAATTATACAAATCTGAAATTTTTTCAATTTTACTTTCAACTTCGCATAAGAAAGTAAGTTTTTGCAGGCGCAGGTGTCCAAAAAATCGGCCTCCAAACGAATTGACGATGGTCAGAGGGAGAGGATCCGGATAGTCTCCTACTCCATTCATTTTTTCCCTCTAACTCTATTTATTATCGATTAAGATAGTGTACTTGTCCTTTTAAAATCCTCGTTTTTGTGGTTAACAGAATCCCCAACTACAAAGTTAGTTAAATCTCTTTAAAACTTTGGATAAGCCCATTAAGTTAACAGTACCCTAAATGAGAGGTCGGTTAACTTATTGGGGCCCAACCACAACATTTTACGACTTTTGATTTCTTGTCGTGGGCATCCTCTAGACTAAATGTTCAACCAGTATTTTTATTCCGATAACAATTAAAATGAGCCCTCCCACGATTTCAATTTTATTCTTAAAAAGGTGTCCAAATCTATTACCGGCAAAAAAGCCGAGAAATGACAACAGAAATGTTACGGCCCCAACTACTATTATTGAAACCACAATTAAAACTTTTAAAAACGCAAAGCCTACCCCCACTGCCAAAGCGTCGATACTTGTAGCAACGGATAATATCAACAAAACATAAACATTCAGCGGGTTGGTTTCTTTTTTGCTTGGTTCTGTTTTAACCGACTCATAAATCATTTTACATCCAACCAGACTCAGAAGCCCAAAAGCTATCCAATGGTCAGAACCTGTAATAAAATCTTTCAGACTATAACCCGCTAACCACCCTATTAATAGCATGCCCGCCTGAAATAATCCAAAAAATATTGCGATCTTTAAAGCATTATTGATTTTTGGGCGTTTTATTCTTGTTCCACTTGTAATGGATACGGCAAATGCATCCATTGCCAATCCAAACGCTACTGCAAATATTGTAATCATGTCCATTTGATATCACTTTGTACAGCCGGTTTATCTCGCCTAACATACCCCGCGTTTTTATGTATTAAGGCATTGCATCTGGGCCAAATAATTTAACAATATCTTAAATTGAGACGCCCTGGCCGGGATTTGAACCCGAGGCGCAGGCTCGACAGGCCTGCATGTTAGACCGGTCTACACCACCAGGGCCCAAATAAAACTGAGTCGCGCCAATAATAAGTTTACTCAAGTGGACTGGCAGCGTCTCGGAGTTCCCCTTGGCTCTCGCACAAGAGTACAGTCCGAATCGCTGGCAGGCTTAACTTCCGGGGTCTGACGAGACCGGGTGTTGCCCCGCCGCTATGACCGCCAGTCCGATTAATTCTTGATTTTCAGATTTAAAAGGTGAGTGGTCCCGCGGGCCGGATTTGAACCGGCGACATATCCCGGGATCGCCTTTTAGACGAACTTCCTGTCGGTTTCGGCTTGGGTCTACAGCCGACCACTCTACCAGGCTGAGTTACCGCGGGGCCAAGTAAAAATTGGGATTTTTGAACTCTTAAGGTTTCACCCGAGAAACTCGTGCAATCTGCGGATAGCATTTAGCTTCTCCTTTTGATCAACCTTTACCTCTTGGACAGCACTTTGGAGGATTTCGATTGTTTTTTGGTAGGTTCTCCTATCCACCGGATACGGAACTCCATCTTTTCCCCCGTGCGCGAAAGAAAAGCGTGCCGGGTCTTCCCATGAAGGTGGTTTCCCGTAAATCAAATCAGAAACAAGGGCAAGGGCTCGTACAGCCTTTGGCCCGATTCCCCTGATTGCGACCAGCTCCTCGTAGCTTTCGGGCTGAAACTCATAGGCTTTGCGAAGCGCTGTCATCGTCCGCTCGGTGAGTTCTGAAATAGTGTGCTGAGTTGGCATGATGAGGGTGCGCACCTGAGGCGAGCGCGCTAGGTATTCATCGAGTGACCGCTGTTCTGTTTCTCGGACATAACTCCCCAACCGCTTCGAATCGTCACGCACGAGGTCTAAACTAGTTTTTCTCGCTTCACCACTCTCGCGCGCGGTCATATCGAGAACCACTTCCTCCCGGCGGTCACCTACAATGCCCGAGTGCGGTTCCTCAACGAAGCTGTGGACGCCCTCCGAAAGCCAGTGGTAGCGCCTAGCCAGCCGCTCATGCATTCCCTGCTGCACGACGGCCCAATCCCCATCTTCGCTGATCACGAAAACATGGTGATACAGCTGGTACCCATCCTGCACG
>JAOUPD010000103.1 GCA_029880065.1 Hadesarchaea archaeon | reverse complement strand
TGTTAATTCCTCGGGTTTGAAAAGTAGACGGTAAACGTTTCGAGCATGCTCGCGAGAGCGTTTATCAGCCAATTCAGCGAGTTCCTTCTCGCTCTGGGCCTCGTCCTCGAACACGAAGACCTCAATCACATGTTTGTTCGTAAGCAGTTGGGCCCAAATCAGGCCAAGCGAGGCTTCGTGAGCGCACTGCTTATCGATCGGTGCAGCCCCGGGCATACCGAACGCCATGACGACGTCGCAGCCCTCCTCAAGCAATCGCTTCGCCTCGATGGGTAAGTCCTTGATGCCGGGCACGGTGCAGCGAACGAATTTCACGCTGCAGAGCTGCTTGAGTTCGTTTATCGCCGCGCGTGCCATATCGTAGCGTGCGAAGGTAGTGTCGACGATGCCAACGCGCCTCATCTCATCTCCCCCCCTTGGGCCTGCACGATATCCTCTCCTTTCAGGCATAGCAAGCCATTTTCATTCGCATATTCGTTTGCGGCTTTCAGGCTGAGAGATTTTCCTGTTTCAGCATCTAACATCTCACATATTGCCACCACTGGCGTGATGCCTGCCAGTTCGGCCAGCGTCACCACGAACTCCGTGTGACCCTTCCGTTCAGCCAGCAAGCCATCAGCGGCACGTAGGAGCGGCACGTGTCCTGGGCTGCGGAAGTTGCGCCCGAATTCTTCTTGCATTGAACCGTTCAACGCCTTGGCCCCTAGTTTGCTCAGCTCTCTGATTGTTAGCGCTCGGTCGATATCGGTTATGCCCGTGAAGGTGCGGCGATGGTTTACCGCAAGCGAGAAGGCAGAGCGCTCGTCGTAGGGGAGGTCATCGGGGCGGGTGGACAGGAGGACATTGAAGCGGGATGACGCATTTTCATAGATCTCAGTTAAATAAGGGAGGCCGAAGTTACCCGCGATTTTTGGGTGAAGGGCGACGCATATGAGCCCACCTGCATCGCGTCGCATCGTCGCAACGTGTTTCGCCGCCACCGACTCCGCAACGATGACCATGTCAACCTCGTTCTCGCGACTCGGTGCGTCGTGGACGAGCACAAAGTTGCCCGCGCGGAGTGCATCGAGCGCGCGGTCGATAATCAGGCCATCACCTCCACTTGAACGACATCGCCATCCCTAAGCTTCAAGCTCTCACGCAATTTCTTCGGTGCTATGAGCTCAACGATGTCAGCATAATGGCTCCGAAATGGTAAAATCAGGGCAGCTTTCTTATTTCTCAATTTGGCTGGGAAGAATTTCACTTGGCCAAAGGTTCGTTCATTCGTTTTAAAGCTCTCGGCCTGTTTGCCGGGGAGCTGCATGAGCACCGCCTTGAGCTCAAGCGATACTTTGTCAAGCTTGATGTCGAGCGTTCCCGGATAGGGATTAAAACCGAGTTCACGTTTGAATTGTTCGCGGTAGCCGCGCTGGCTCATGTAATAGCTGCCCTCGCCCACACCAGAGATTACCCGACCAGTTAACTTGAACGAACGCGGTTTCAATCTAAAAATAGCTTCTAGTTCCCGATGCATTAGGCGCAGGGCCGCCAATCCCGTCGCTGTTATACGCACGCTCTGACCGCGGACCCCTAGCACTCGTTTGATTAAGTCTTGGTTCTCAAGCTCAAGCAGCCGCCGTGCTGCAGTCTGTCGTGAAATATTTAGTTTACTCGCAAGCCAGCTCAATGAAAGTTTCAGGTCATCGAGGTGCGCCCCAGCCTTAGCCAGCAAAATCAAAATCTCGATAGTGGTCTTTTTGCCCAAGTTACCCCTAATCAAACGGAACATGCTAGCTTTTAAATATTACCAAAATTGTGAAGTGTCTAAAAAATGAGACAATTGGGGGCCACAGCGCTCGCTCGGCGAAAATCGGGGACAGGAAAAAGGCAGAGGTGAGCAGGTGCATTTTTTCTTGTAGAAAACTAATTATTGTGCAAGACCCCGGGCGATGAAAAGGTTTAAATAAAGTTTTTGGTGAAGAGATTAGGAGGGTTTAGATGCGTGTTGCAATTAATGGTTTTGGAAGGATAGGACGGATATTCTATCGGGCATCTTTGAGTGCACCTAGGAAATTCGAATGTGTTGCCGTGAACGATTTGGCCGATCCAAAAACGCTCGTTCACCTGTTAAAATACGACTCGGTCTTTAGAAAGCTGGATAGGGATGTGAAAGTCGAAGATGGAGCAATAGTTGTTGGACAAGAGAAGTTAAGGTATTATTCTGAGAAAGATCCTGCGAAACTCCCGTGGAAGGAGCTGGGAGTGGACTTGGTGATCGAGTCTACTGGCGTGTTTCGAGACAGAGAGGGGGTCTCCAAGCATTTTCAGGCAGGGGCGAAGAAGGTTTTGATATCGGCACCGGCGAAAAATCCCGATGTAACCATAGTCCTAGGGGTTAACGACAAGGATTACGACCCTCAGAAGCACAACATAATATCTCTGGCTTCCTGCACCACAAATTGTTTGGCTCCAGTGATGAAGGTGTTAAATGAAAAATTCGGCGTCGAAAAGGCGCTCATGACCACCGCTCACGCGTACACGAACGACCAGCGGTTGCTCGACCTCGTTCACAAAGACCTCAGACGGACCAGAGCTGCGGCGCTGTCAATTATACCGACCACTACTGGAGCTGCCAAGGCAACGGGGGTGGTCCTGCCAGCGGTGGAAGGTAAGATGGACGGCATCGCTCTGCGAGTTCCAACGCCGGATGTTTCCGTGGTAGATCTTGTAGCACTCCTCGAGAAAAACACTACAGCCGAAGAAGTCAATTCAGCATTGAAAACCGCCGCCGAGGGAGAATTGAAAGGAATTCTCCAGTGCGTTGACGAACCGCTTGTTTCGATCGATTTTACCGGTAACTCCCACTCTAGCATTGTAGACTGCGGTCTGACAAATGTCGTCGGCGGAAATTTGGTCAAGGTGATTGCTTGGTACGACAACGAGTGGGGCTACTCATGCAGGCTCGTCGACATGGCAAACGTAATTGCAGAGCACATGTAGTGGAGGCAATTTTAAGAAATAATTGTCATGACGCCCGTGCTGGCTTTGAGGTGAAAGGCTTGGAGTTTCCTACCCTCGATAAGGCCGAGGTTCAGAGAAAGACCGTGCTCGTTCGCGTGGACATAAACTCCCCCATCGACCCAAAAACGGGTGAAATCTTAGACGATACGCGTATCAGGATGTGCGCTCCCACCATCAAAGAACTGGCAGAAAAAGGGGCAAAAGTCGTCGTGTTAGCCCACCAAGGAAGGCCTGGCGATGAAGATTTCACTACTTTGGAAGAACACTCGAAAAAATTGAGCGCCGCCATCGGTTTAGATGTTAAATATGTCCAAGACATTTTCGGACCAACAGCCAAGTTCGCAATC
>JAOUPD010000102.1 GCA_029880065.1 Hadesarchaea archaeon | reverse complement strand
TAGAGTAGCGCCCGGCGTAATCACCACCACAAAAGGGCAAATCAGATTTAGAGACGCTCTGTTGACTTTCACCAGAATCTTGTCCGCCTATGAGGATAGCGGAACATTGGCGGGCTCGATTATGTTGGTACCCTCACCTTCAGGTCAGCTGTCGTGGGGAAACACCTCGGTGCCCGCAAACTACGTGTACTTTCTGCTTCCCGACAACTATGTGATTACAGGTACACAAATGGTGAATGAGGTGCTGGATAATGTTTATCAACCCGATTATGACAACAGGGCATACGCCAACGCTCTCTCTGATTGGCTCCATGCCAACATCACTTACACACTTATCACTTCTCCACCCAACTCTGAACGAGTGCTAACAGACAGGAAGGGGCAATGTAGGGACTACACTAATGCTTATCTCGCCTTGCTCCGAACGGCCGAGATGCCTGTGAAGCGGATAGGAGGATGGATCGTTACCACCGGTGAGTGGAGCCCCCCCACAGGCTTGGAACCCTTCACGAAAGGCACGACACTTGATGGTAGAACAATTGGGTCGCATGCTTGGACCCAAGTATATCTGCCAGACGCGGGGTGGACATTCGCGGACGCAACATGGGGTTACTTTGATAATGTTCCCTACGATATATACCAGCAGCAAGAACAGACCTGGATTGATGCGCTCGCGGGATATGAAAGTACGTACGGCTTGTTGTGAGTGCTGGTCGGATGAAGCGAATTTCCCGCATCGACAGGGAGACTTTGGGTTTTATCCTAGGGGCATCTCGCTCCAGTCATCCCCGAGAATTCGCAGGGGTGTTGCGCGCCGCTGGAGATATGGTCACGGAGGTGCTCATACTTCCCGGGACTCTCTCATCCGACGAATCAGCGGTGCTCAGGCTCCGCATGCTCCCGATTGACCCGAGCGCCTGCGGCACCGTGCACAGTCACCCCTCTACAAATGCCTCGCCTTCTGGGGGGGACTTGGCGATGTTCGCGAAGTTTGGATACATACACATCATCGCCGCTTTCCCATACGATGAGCGTTCTTGGAAAGCTTACAACCACCGAGGGGAAGAAGTCATATTGGAAGTTGTGGGCTGAGGATATGCGTTGGGAAATTTGGAAACCTTGGTACGGCCAAATCGCGGAGAGGCTGAAACTGAACCAGGGGGCGGATGAGGATGCTGCCAAAGTACTTGATGGATTCCTGCCCTCACCAGATATTCAGAAGCTGACCAACATAATCCGTGGCCACGAGTGTGTCGTCTTCGGGGCCGGCCCATCGCTTGACATAGACCTTAAGAAACTTGAACGGGCGGGCTATTTGAACAAGGTCCTGATAGCTGCGGATGGCGCTACCTCAGCCGTGCTCAGATATCGCAACCCCGAAATCATTGTTACTGACTTGGACGGCTCAGTAGATGACCAGCTTGAGGCCTGGAGGCAAGGCTCCTGGTTGGTCGTGCATGCCCACGGCGACAATGTTGCACAGGTGCGTAAGATCATCCCCCAATTAAATGAGCGAATCATCGGCACCACGCAGATCGAACCTTTCGGCAAACTATTCAATTTCGGAGGATTTACCGACGGCGATCGTGCAGCCTTTATGGCGCATGAATTGGGGGCAAGCAAGATGTACCTAGCTGGCATGGACCTCGGCACGAAAATCGGACGGCACTCAGGCGATAAAGACATCAAAAGAAAACTCATCAAGCTCGAGATATGCAGAGAGTTACTCACGTGGTTAGCCGGGGAATTTAACGCAAATTTAATCAATTTGACTAGCGGCGGCGAACTGATACCAAAGATTCCACGGGAAGTACTCTTCTGAATTTGCCAAACTACAATTGTGATGACATGTCTACCGATAAGAAAATCAAGATTTTATGGACGGTGCCGATTATTCTCTTCTTCATAATGTGTTTTTTCTGTAGCCCATCATTCAGGAAGGAATCACTGTGCTAAACGTGATCATTCCGTTCGCCTATATTGCAGTTACGACAGTTCTTGCGTTTTATATCTACAAGAACCATTACACGAACATAAAAAGCAAACCTTTCGGCATGAGAACTCTGGCCTTCATACCTCTGACACTTACCTACATCATCTTTTTTGAAATTGCATTCAACTCTTACAGATTTTTTGAACCCGGTTTTTTGGAACAGCATCTCCGGTATCACATATTCAACGACATTTTCATTTTTATTGCCATGTTCTTTGTCATGTGGCTGGTTTTCCAGAGAACACCCGTAGGTAAAAAGACAATAGCTTTCTCGTGGGTACTCGGGATAATTTTCGAGGCATTCTTTGCTGGTGAAAGCGGTTCAGGTTCTGGTGGAATTATAGCTGGAGCTATCTGGATCTGGGTACTTCACGTAAACTGGTTCTTTACAAGCTTACTGGTTCGAGAGAAGAGGTGAAAAGATGTCCATTCTAGAACTTCTCGCTCCATCATCCTCATGAGATTCGATATTATTTGGAGCACTCAATAAATCGTTCCAGTGAGCGATCATAGGTCCGCTCTACATCGTTTGGGAAGAAACAGGCGGGTAGTTCCCGCATCCGCCAGTGATATTGGATACACTCACAACAGATGCCTTTTCGTGGACAAGGTTCATATGTGCAATTGCATCGCGCCTTATTTTTCTCCAAATTACAAATTCGTTCAGCCATTTGCTTGCCTCCTTTCAATTCAATTTTTCCAAGCATACGTGCTAGACAACCAAACTCTTTTGGCGTTTCTTCTATCTCTCTGATTAGCTACCGTGCTCCGATTCTTCGGTGGGTTTCTGGGCGGGGTTTTTATGTTCTTTCCCTTCCTGTGACGTCTCTTTCTCCTGTTCTTCTTGGGTCAAAGGTTGTTCAGCCGATTTTTCTTTTTCACCTTCTCCCGACTTCGAGAGAAGCTCCGCGTACAGCTTCTTTAGTTCTTCATCCTTTTCCTTCCGTGCTTGCATGGACGGCTTAGGCAGGCTCAGATCCACTCCAGCCTGCACTAGCTCGCGCTTGTACCTCGCCAGCTTCGCAGCACGCATTTGTTGCCTCATCTTCACGAGCGTTTTTCCAGTTTTCTTGGCCATGTCCATCTCTCCTTTATCATCACGTCCGTTCTTTTAATGCCTCCGACGTAAGCCAATATTCAGCTTCCTTCCTTATTTCCCTTAGGTATTGACTGAAGCCATCATAACTTAAGTAGTAGCTAGTCTTGCCCCCGACCCTTCTCGTAGAAATCATCCCGGTCTCTCTCAGGGGTCTCATCAAAATGTAAAAGTGCTTGCGGCCGGCCGAGGAATTCTGATCCAAGTCCAGCACACCCATCAACTGCTCGATGCTCATGGTGCCCTGCTCTCTCAACGCCCTCAACACCTTCAACCCCTCTGGTTTCAAGGAAGCGCTTTTCGGGTGGT
>JAOUPD010000101.1 GCA_029880065.1 Hadesarchaea archaeon | reverse complement strand
GAAGGGATAAAGCGGGTCTTAGGGGAGAAGAACATGGGCTCAAGCCTCAGAACCTGCTCAATAATGGAGAGAGCACCCGTAATAGTCGTTGTGTGGAACGCCCCAAGTGCGTCAAAGCATAGGCTAGGCGATGCCATAGCGAAAATTTCGAAGAAGATGAGACGATTAAATGAATTCGGGCACTTGGCCGCCTTGCAGGGAGTCTCCGCCGCCATCCAGAACATGCTATTGGCCGCCTATGGTCTAGGTTTGGGCTCCCTATGGATCGGTGACATCTGCTACGCCATGGACGATCTGGAGAAATACCTGGGTAAGCCGTGGGAACTTGTGGCGGCTGTGGCGATTGGTTGGCCGACAGAAGAAGAGGCCAGTAAACCACCTCGCACGAGGTTGGGCGTCGACGAAGTCGCCGAATTCCATTCCTAGAACATGCAGAGAGTTCTAACATACTTTCTTTTTTATCTTCTTGCTACCTTCTATTCCAAGCCCGTAAAACTAAACCCTCCTATAACTTGTCGTCGCGGGCGTACCAGACAATTAATGCTGAAGCCACAATGCGTGAAGTATACAGCAGTATCACATAAGCGGGTTGCGCTGGTGACCCAAACCAATGAAAAAGGCAAACACCTGTATAAACTATGCCAAAAACCACGTTTGCCAAGCGATTTATCGAATCCTTCAAAGACATCCATCACAACAGTACAGCTCATTTTTAAATTCACTTCCATTGGGCCATACCATCCTTCGGAACATCCCCTGACCGCCATTGATTTTTATTGATTAAATTTTAACCACACACCCATTTTTTCAGCAACAAGATACTGTTAAGTTACCTGATTTCCAATTGATTTCAAGAACAACGTTTATACGAGAAAGCGAGAAGGAAACACTGGTTTTTGAATGGGAGGTTCCTTAAAAATGAAAGGAATAGTTGTCTTTGACACTTCCTACGGAAACACCAGGACAATCGCAGAAGCGATTTCAGAGACACTGAAGGAGTCTGGAATAGAGGTTGACCTCTTCCACGTGAAGGACGTAAAGAGGTTGAGCGCAAAGGACTACAATTTTCTGGTTATCGGCTCTCCAACCCGATTTGGCACAATGAGCTTCGCAATCAGAGGTTTCTTGGGCAAGGTGAAGGGCGAGGAATGGATGAACAAGCCTTTCGCAGCGTTCGACACCGAGAATCCTGAGAACGTTGAGAAGAGTGAATGGAGTGCAGCCGAAAAGATTGCGGCAAAGCTCAGAGATAAGAGGATGAACCATCTGCTGCCGGTTCTGAAAGCCCTTGTGTTTGGGCAAAAGGGACCGCTTCAAGAAGGGGAAATCGAGCGGGCAAAAGAGTATGCAAGGAGACTCGCTGTTGAATTGAAGAGGTAAAAAACGCTTGGACCAGCCAAACCTCACGCACTCTTCCCCATGCTGTGTATGCGGAGACTATCATCCAATCTCTTCATTCTAGGTTTAAAATGCCACGGGAGTCATTAATCAGCTGATTAAAAGACTTCGGACTTCTTAGGTCAGAACTCCCTAGTTTAATTTTATCCATCCCGATGGTGATGCTCCGAAGGCTAGTTGCTCCTACGCATGTGCTGGCTGATAGAGATACTGAGTATGGCAGGGGCAAGAGGTAGGGGGATGCGGATGCTAGAAAAGATAACCCTATCAGGCGATATGATGCTAGAATTGTACTATTTTATTCAACGCGTGACCGGCTAGCTTTTCTCTTCCTCTTTAGTTTCCTTTTTTCTTTTCCTCTTTTTCCTTTTCTTTAGCGCCGCGATTGCTCCTGTTGCCGCCATGTTCCATTCACCTCACTGGGGTCTAGTAAAGTTAATTAAATTTTTTTGGATAAAATTTAAATCCAAATTCAAAACTCAGACACTTAGTTTTTAAAAATCAATATTGAGAGCGTAACATCCGTTTTGCGAAGATTTTTTTAAGGTAATTGATGGCAACGCCGTGGAGATGGATGGCTTTGAGCACACAGGTACATTATGACGCGGAGCACAAAGCGCCAATGTCCCGCAGAGAAATGGTCAGAACCATCGCTCTATCAATAGCATTCCCTATGATGGGATTACTGATCTGCTATCTAGTGGAAGTCCTCTTGAACGTAGAAATTCCGAGGCTAGCCAGTTCGCTCATCAACCTCATCTTTGTTGGCTTCGCAGCCTTCTTCCTGTTCCCGCGTGTCTTCGGCATCCCCTTCGGGAAAACAGAGCCCCGAGAATTGAACAAACGGATCGGTTTTTACATCCCAAATTTTGCCTGGAGACACGTCTTACTCGGAGCAACACTGGCTTTGTGCACGTTGTCGGGCATGCTCATCGCCTCGATGATCGTCGGCGGATACGAACTGGACTTCGGCAACATCACTCTCACGCATCTGGTGTTCAGCCTGAACCCCGGTATCTGGGAAGAATTCTTCTACAGAGGCATAATGATGGTGGCTCTGCTCCGCTTCACGAAGTCGCTCAAACGGGCGGCAATAATCCAGGTGGTGCTCTTCGGCCTGTGCCACATAAAAGGAGCGGACATTCAGTCGCTGGTCGACATCGTTTCGGTGATGATCCTGGGAGCCGGCTTCACGTACGCGGCCTACAAGACCCGAACCCTGGTCGCCGGCATCGTGTTCCACTACCTTCACGACGCCTTCCTGTACCTCGTGCAGCTGCCGGGAGGAGTGTACACGGGTCCGATGGAGAATGCGGTTTTTTACGCCGCGTTGTGGTCCATGACGGGCCTGGGGTGCCTGATCACCAAGATTGCAGCGGAGCGGTTCAAGGTACATGCGTCGACCGAACCATACGCACTTGAGGGCGTTATAACAGCGCGTCTAGAATAACTGTTCGCGCAAAATATCCTAATAGATCGTTACGGACTTGGTTCACTCTTCTTTTTGATTAATTTTAGGTCTGATCAGAATCTTGTGCCCCTGACCCAGACACTTTATTTAAACAAATCGACATTGAACCCGCAACATTCGACCTTCAGAAACCTTTTCTGCAAACGGGCAGCAGAGGTCCGAGAAAATTGGGCCCCACTCATCCAAGCCCGGAATGCCCTGGCGGAGATTAACTTTCAACTGTTGTATTTCCGATGCCAGTCGCCTATACCTCTTCTATTCATGTAAAAAAAGACGATGAATATGCAGACGAACAAAGCCACCATCGCGCTCCCTTCAATTAGTTCGTCCCAATTTGTCAGGTCTCTTCCAGCGTAGGCCCCAATAATGACAACGAGAAAGCCGATGAGGTAGGCTATCTTCTCTTTTAGATTCATCAAGTAAACAATTATGTGACGTATTAAAGTGGTTTACGTCAATGAGTAGTGACTAATGAAATCGTTCCTTGGGTGAAGGATGTTTTCCGCCTCCCGAGACCAGCGTTCAGGGGCGTTCAGGGGATAATATTCTGTCCA
>JAOUPD010000100.1 GCA_029880065.1 Hadesarchaea archaeon | reverse complement strand
TGGACTCGAGGCGAAAAAACAATTTGAGCTCGCGGGTGATTACCCAGATGTCATGTTCGGTTGCGTTGGGGGCGGGAGCAACTTTTCAGGTGCTGTATTCCCATTCGTCGCGGACAAGCTGACGGGGAAAAAGCCAGAGCTAAGGGCTGTGGCGTGTGAGCCAAAAGCGTGCCCGACCCTGACGAAAGGCCCATACATGTACGACCACGGTGACACTGCCAGAATGACCCCCCTGCTCATGATGTACACGCTCGGGCATGGGTTCATCCCGCCGCCAATCCATGCGGGCGGACTGCGATATCACGGCGATGCCCCCCTGCTCTGTAAACTCGTGAAAGAAAAAGTCATCGATGCGGTAGCCTACCACCAGAACGAGGTGTTTAAAGCAGCGATTACCTTCGCCCAAACAGAGGGCTTCCTCGTGGCCCCGGAAACTTCACACTGCGTGAAAGGAGTGATTGATGAGGCGCTGCGGTGCAAGAAGACTGGCGAGAAAAAAGTCCTTTTCTTCGCGAACAGCGGGCACGGGCACTTCGACCTCGCTGCCTACGATGCCTACCTGCACGGCAAGCTCGTCAATTACGAATATCCTTCTAAATTAGTGAAGGAAGCTTTGAAGAAGGTGCCAAAGGTTTGAATGAGGTGAACGCGTGCTGGTAGCGTTCGTCCTCATAGATGCGGCCGTTGGGAAAGTCCGAAATATTTTGGATTTTAAATTTCTAGCATGTTTTCGTAATTAACAATGACACGTCAGTCCGCCCATCATCAGGATCATCGCCGAAGCTCAGACGATGTTACACATCATCCGTGCCACTTTTATTTTCTAAATAGGGGAGGTATAATCCTTTCTAATGAATCTGCAAAAAGCGGCTAGTAGCCGAACATTTTTTCTGGCGTGGGAATTTCAGACACTTTGGCATGTGGTAAAACCTTCGCGATGGCTCGGTCGAAATCTCCCCGTTCGACTCGCTCCCGCCCCTCGCGTATCGCAAACATGCCGGCCTCTGTGCAGATGGCCTTGATGTCTGCGCCGGTTGCCCGCTCGGTCCGTTTCGCAAGTTCTTTCACGCTTACATTTTTCGTGACGTTCATCCCCTTTGTGTGAATTTTGAAAATCATAACTCGCGCGCGCTCGTTAGGCAACGGGAAATAAATGAGTCGGTCGAAGCGCCCGGGGCGGAGCAGCGCTGGGTCGAGTATGTCCGGACGGTTGGTCGCTGCTAGTATCTTGACATCCCCTCGGGGTTCGAACCCATCCACCTCTGCCAGCAACTGCATGAGCGTGCGGTGGACCTCACGATCTCCGCTCGTCGAAGTGTCGAGGCGGCGGGCAGCTATCGCGTCCAGCTCATCTATGAAGACGATTGAGGGCGCCTTCTCTTGGGCAAGTTCAAACATCTCACGCACCATCCGAGCCCCCTCACCTATGTATTTCTGCACGAGTTCTGAGCCTATCACGCGGATGAATGTTGCGCGGGTTTCGTGGGCGACTGCTCGGGCAAGCAGGGTTTTCCCCGTTCCCGGGCCCCCGTAAAGGAGCACCCCTTTGGGCGGCTCGATCCCTACCTTCTTGAAGAGCTTCGGTTTGAGCATTGGGAGTTCAACGCTTTCTAGAATCTCTTGAATTTGGTCCTCCAGCCCACCCACATCGCTATAGCTGACATCAGGCGCTTCCTCGATCTCCATCCCCAGCACGAGCGGGTCCTTTTTCGAGGGTAGCACCTCCATTATATTGAAGTTACGCTGGTTTAGCGCGACTCGCACTCCAGGCTTGAGCTGCTCAGGCTTGATGAATTGTGACGCAGTGACGACGAAATTCGGGCCAGCACTACTTCGCACTACTGCGCGCCCATCTTCGAGCATATCCAGCAAGGTTGCGGAAATAAGTGGTGGCGCATGCATGCGGTCGAACTCGGCACGGAGGCTCCGGAGCTCGCGCTCAATCTTTAGATACTGACTCTCGAACAAACGTTTTTCATGCTCCAGGTCGCGGACTCGACGCTCCAGGCTGTGAATGTAGTCGGCGACGTAGGTTTTGTCAAAAGTGTTAGCTCTCGGTTCCTTAGGTTTGGTTGCGTCTGACAATTTTATCTCTCCTTGTGATACTCTGTTAAAGTGTAGATTAAAAACTTTCAGTGGAAACAATGGTTCGCTCTAACGTCAGTCACAAGTCTTCGAAACTAAACGAAGGTGTTGGTCAAAAGAGATTTTTGTCGAGCAACCCTAGCGAATTACGTAGATGATCAGCCCAATTGCTAGAACCGCACATGCCACGATCAGAAGAAGCAACAACATGTCCCCACCGATGAAAAATCCCGATTTCTCTTCTGGGGGCTTGCCGAGGGCTTGGATGACCTCGTTCGCGTTCTCGATGGATCGCTTCGCGTAGAGAATTTTCTGGTTTTCGTCGCTTGCCGTCTGAGCCTGCTCGAGGTTTTGTTGAGCGAGCTGGAGGCTCTGGCTGAGGTTTTCGCTGGGACTGCTATCCAAAAGCTTCTCGGCGACTCCAATTGCATACTCGGCAGCGCTGATGTACTCTTGTGCAGCGTCGGAGGCTGTGAGTATAATCGAATTCACAGTTTCTTTGAATTCGGGCGAGGCACCGCGGTAGGCGAATGTCAAATTCGACTCACTCGAGTTCAGCCCCCTTATGCCTCGTGTCAGGTGAATCGGGTTCAACTTTGCAAAGTGATCACCGAAAGCTTCGGCCCAAGTAGGGTCGGCTGGCTGCCACCCTTTGTTGGGCAGGTAAAATTCCACCCAAGCGTGTCCTCCGAGGTTATTCTCTGAGTAGCCCCACCCGTACATCGCGCGGGCGGGCAATCCAGCGGCGCGGGCTAGGGCGATGCTCAAGTCGGTGTACTCGCTGCAGTCCCCACTGCGGTTCAGATATGCCCAGAGCGCACCGTGCCGCGTCGTCTGGGTTTGGTAGTTGAGCCGATCGACGACTAACTCAACAATTTTTTGTCCGGCAAGATACGCGTTTGTTTCCCCGTTCACCGCTGAAGTCGCCGCTTGCACAATCAACGGGTGATCGGACTCCCACTTATTGTCTGGCTCCAAATACGCGGCAAGCCAGGAGGCCTCCGACAGCTCCCCAACATCGTTCTCACTTATCCGGGGGTCGTAAACGTCGATTTCGTAGATCAGCTTGAGCTGGAACTCCTTCGTGGCACCTGGCGATATTTCACCGACATCAAAAACGCCGTGCCAGTTGTTCTCATTGTCGACGTACATTGTCTCCACCTGATGGCTTGACGACGCGAGCGCGGCGAACTGCCAGCTTGCTTCCTCGGTAAAGAGTATCATATCGAGCCGCATGTCGTCGATTTTGTCCGTGCTCTGGTTCGTCAGGCGCTCGGTCAACGTGAGCTTGTAATAGGTCGGTTGCGTGCAAAATTGCACCTCGAGTCCGTCGAAACTTCCTGGGGCGTCAATGCTGGTCTCATATCGAACGGTTGGGGGATCGCTCTCCAATATC
>JAOUPD010000099.1 GCA_029880065.1 Hadesarchaea archaeon | reverse complement strand
AACATCACCTACGATGCGACGAAGCCCACCATCAGCATAACCGCGCCAGCAAGTGGAGCGATAATCAAGGACAGCACACCGCTGATTACGTTGACTATAAGTGACGCCGTGATGGGAGTCGAGAATAAGCCCTACGATTTCGCTGACAACTCTGGTTACCAGGTTCTGTTGCGCAGGGACAACGATAACGCCGTGCTTGCCACGCTGACACCGATAACAGATCCGACGAGCGACCCAATCAAATCGCTCACGTTCGAGAACCAGTGGCAAACAGACAACGAACTGCCGGAGATGTGGTACAACATCTTCGTGCAAGCTGGTGACAACCTCCAGAAGGACAACACGTACTCCAGGTTCAAGGTCGACGTTACAGCACCAACCGTTCCAACGCCAGCAACAGGAGAGAACCCGCTCAGTGGCACGACTGTAATTAGCCCGAATGTGCAGAAGTCAACAACGCTTACCTTGGTTGGTACTGGTGCAGAAGCTGGGACGACCGTCAAGGTCTACCTAGACGATGGAACGACAGCGTCAGCCACGGCAACTGTTGACTCCACGGGCAGGTGGACAATCAACATCTCGCTGACGGCCGGGGCAATCACCAAGGTCGAAATTACATTGACGGATGTTGCAGGCAACGAGAGCACTAGATATCTCTACGGCTATGTAATGGCAGATGGCAATGCTCCGACGGTGACGTTGGGTACGCTGCCGGAGACGACGGACAAGAGCAGCATCACCATCAGCGGAACCATAACCAAGGACGCATGGGAGGACTGGTCAGACATAACGCTGACGGTACAGGTCGGAACCGGAAGAGTGACCGTTCCGATAGGTGCTGGAGGCAGCTACAACTACAGTCTGGCGCTCTCAGAGGGTCCGAACACGATCGTCGTACAGGCTACCGATGGAATCGGCAACGCGAGCATTGCGGCAAGCGAAGTGATTGAGCGAGTAGTTACTCCATGGGCGATCTACGCGATTATCTTGGTGATAGTCGCGCTGATACTGGCTGCGATTGCGATATTTGGTGGACCTATACTTAGAAAGAGGTAAGGGGAAAACGCCAATCAATCCCCTTACTTTTTTGATTTTTTTTCGGCTAGCGAAAGCTCTCTTAAGCACTCGATGAGGCCATGGCGAACTTAAAGTAGTCTTAACGCTTTTGGCGCAGGTAAAGGTTGTTTCCTTTTGTATCAACAGCCACCACGAGCGGCCCAAAATCTCGAACCCGGAGCACCCAGAGCGCCTCCGCATCCCCGAGGTCCTGCCAGAGCACCCGTTCGACTTTTTCGATCGATTGGGCAGCTAGCACAGCAGCGCCGCCGGTAAAAGCCAGGTAGACGCAGCCGAGCCGGGCCAGTTCTACAGCAACCTCTTCGCCGAGGCCCCCCTTACCTACGAGCGCCATCACGCCGGTTCGCCTGACGAATTCCGCCTGCATCCGGTCGAGGCGGGCGCTCGTCGTTGGCCCAGCCGATACTATTTTTTGGCCGCGAGGAGTTTTTTTGACGAGGGGTCCGCAATGGTAAACCACACCGCCGCGCATGTTAACCGGCAATCTTTTGTGGGAGTGAAGGAGGTCTAGAACCCGAGCGTACGACTTATCTCTTGCGGTAATCATAGCCCCGCTTACGCTTACGAGGTCGCCAGCTTTGAGTTTTGTCACTTCTCGCTCAGTCAACGGCGGCCTCAATTTGATGAGTGTCATTAAGGAGCCTCCACTCGCAGATAATCCCTAGCCAAGCGCGCTGATGCTCGGCGTGCTGCCCAGCATTGGAAGTTGATGGCAACTGGTAAACTCGCGGTGTGGCATGCTGCTTTGGCTGTGTGAACGCCTAATACGGTGGTTCGTCCGCCCAGGCCCATCGGACCTATATCGAGTTTGTTCGCCGCGTCCGTTATCTCACGCTCCATGCGCGCGAGTTTTTTGTCAGGATTCTTCGAACTAAGAGGGCGGAGCAAGGCTTTCTTCGCGAGCAGGCAAGCGGCATCCGCTGAACCCCCGATACCTAAACCCACGATGACCGGCGGGCAGAGTTGTCCTCCGGCTTCCACGAGAGTCAATAGTACTGCCCGTTTGATAGCAATTTTTTCATCTGTCGGCCTGAGCATGAACAACCTGCTCCAGTTCTCCGCACCCGCACCTTTGACGAGCAGGTCGATCGAGAGTTTTTTCCCCGGAACGGGTTCGAGGTGAACAGACGGCTGCCTCATGCCGAGGTTGGTGCCGGTGTTCTTTCGAGTGAGTGGGTCTACGATGTTTGCGCGCAGCGGCACCTCTCGAGTGGCTTGAGCGACGGCTTTTGAAAGAGATTTTTCCAGGTCGAAGTCCAGTCTGAGCTCGGAGCCCAGCTGAATGAAAAAAGTGAAAGTACCGGTGTCTTGGCAGATGGGCGCTCCCAGATTTTTCGCCAGATCGAGATTTCTCAGCATGCAGTCGAGTTGCAGCTTGGCGATGCGGTTCCGCTCGCGTGCCCTGCTTCGTTTGAGCGCACGCACGACATCTTCGGGCAAAGTTATTTCAGCGCGGCGAAGCATCTTAACGATGGCGGCTCGAAATTTGGCTTCGGCCAGCATGCAATCGAATGCTGATAAGTCGGGCAACGTTAAAACCCCTTCGCAGAAAGTTTGGGATGTGGACCCATGCGCTTGGTCGATCGCAATACGGGTAAACTCTTGGCGAGCGAGGTAGAGCTAGCGGACACCTTCTGGCGGCGCTTTCGAGGGTTGATGTTCAGGCGCAAGTTTCAGCAGGGCAAGGCGTTGTTGTTCAAGTTTTCCAAGCCCAGTCGCTACGCCGTGCACATGTGGTTCGTATGGTTTCCTATCGACTTGATCTATCTTGATTCGAGTTTCAGGGTCGTCGAGCTTCGCGCGGGGCTCAAATCTTGGAGATTTTACAGACCCAAGGCGATTGTTAATTATCTCATCGAAGTCCCTTTTGGGGCGATTTCTCATTCAGGTGTAAAGGTTGGGCACAAAATTTCGCTTGAGGGAAAAAGTTTTAACCCATTAAAATAAGACAAAATTGGCTGAGGTTGGTGGGGGGACGGAGAGTTGAGTAGGTGGATGTCCCCAAGGCACTGGCCGAAGCAGCTGCGCATCTCGCTCTAGAAGTTAAGGCAGATGCAATTCTCGCTCTGACCGAAACTGGTAAAAATTGCGGTCCTCTTTTCAAGAGAAACCTGCTTGACACTCATGGAAAGGAGTTAAAAGTGGTCCTCGCCACGCCCAGCCACGAAACTTACGAGAGATTCGACAAAAACTCCCGCATAAAACTGATCAAGCTGACGGCGCGGGCACAGGGGAGATTTGGTCAAGTCCACCATGCGATGGCGTGCGGGCTGCAGGAAGGAATATTCTCTCCAGGGGAGCGTTTGGTCTGTTTGGCGGGGGATGGTTTCGCTGATAGCACCGATGCCCTTCTGATTTTGCAAGTTTCAGGGTATGAGTCGGTGATAGAGACTGTGGAATCGGACCCCGTTCTGGCCGCGGCCGCTGAGATATCGCTCAAG
>JAOUPD010000098.1 GCA_029880065.1 Hadesarchaea archaeon | reverse complement strand
AGAGATTTGGGTATCTGCCCAGCGCGTTTTCAAGCTCATCGAGATCATTGATGTGGGCAAAGTGTACCCATACAAATTTCACCTCGGGGTTTTGTTCGATCACCTCGTAGAGAGCGTCAACGTCTTCTTGCATCCATCGCTCATAATGAAAAAATATTGGAGCGTTGAATTCGGCGAGCACTTGGTAAATCTGGAGCATCACTGGGTGGTCAGCGACAGTTTTGTAATCTGGCAGACTCTCTTGAATCATATAGATCTCGCCTATGCCCTTCCATTTCCCAGTGTTCAGTTGGTTTTCAACGTAACCGACCGAATTCTCGCTCTGTGGATCGAAGCCGCTCAAGATAGGGAAAAGCTTATCCGGGTACTTGTCGCACGCTTCCAAGATCTTCTGATTATACTCGTCCCGTATACCACCCACGTACGTGCTGTTGTTCGTGTAATCTTGGTCGGCGCTTCCAAACAACACCGTTTTACGTATTTGTTTTTTGTTCATCTCGATTATCAGCTCATCGATAAACTGCGAATCATCGAAAAGGTGAGCATGGGCATCGCTGATTGAAATCCCTTGGGTTTCCTCTCCGTTGGACGCTCCTTCAGGTAGTGCTTCCATCAGCACGAGGTAGCCGCCGCCAGCAAGAGCGATAAGTGCCAGCGCAACGATTAAGAGTTTCTGGTTCATCCATCGCCCAATTAAGAGCAAATTTGTCCCCTTATAAACAACCCCCACGCAAAGCCTCGGCGGGAGAGATGGAAGAGAAAGGACAGCTCATGGGAGTGCCGATAAAGCTGGTGATGGCGCTAGTGATCGGGACCATGGCGATGGGCGTGCTGACGCAGTTCGTGGGGACGGCCGAACGAACGGTGTTCAAAGACATGAAAGTGACCTTTAGCACTTCGAGCAACCAACTGACCGTCCGAGTGTGCGACGCTGCGAACGGCGATGCCCTAGGGGGAGCGACCGTCGTGGTTAAGTATCTTGGGGGTATGAAGGCCCACACGCTAGGGGCGAACTCGAACCAGTACAGCTTCACCATACCCATGGAATCGGGATCGTACACCGTAGTAACGGTGCGCGTAACGCATAGCGGCTACATCCCGTGGGAAGGAGAAGCAGCAGTCCATAGAACAAGGTAGTGAGCATGACGCGACGCAACGCTAAGGGCGTCGAGTCCCTGCCGGTAGTGCTGCTGCTCGGCGCCGTGCTGGCTGCATCTACTCTGGCGATCGGCACCACTTGCCTTGACCGAGCCCAAAGGCTTAGTGAACGGCATCACGCAATTGAGAGCTTCAACTCATTCGTCGAGAGGGCTCGCATGGCCAGCGTTGGTGGCATCGGCAGCATACAGCATGTCGAGCTAGAGCTGAACGGGGGCAAGCTCGTCGTCGATGCGAACCTCGTGCAGCTAACTTACGGCGAGGAAGTACTGCGGGGCGAAATCTTACCGTTGCCCATCGTGCTAGACAGTGGGGGCTTTGAAATCGGCGCCGGAAGCTACTCAATCGAACTCCAACGTGATGGCGAATACGGATATTTTCTGGAGGTACGGGGGCTTTAGCATAAATGAACGCGGGTTGCTGGCCGACTTTCTCGTCTGCAAAATCGGCGTCGCACTTGTTGCACTGGCTTTGCTCGGCGCTGTGCTCACGATGTCCTTGGGGTTCAAGCGTACTGCGGAGAGAGAGGACCTAGCGATGCTCGCTGACACGATCGCGGGGGCGATTCGAGCCGTTGAGAGAATGCCCGGCGAGGTTGAACTGAGAAGGGCGCTACCAACTATCGCGCATCAAACCGAGGTAACAATCATCGGTGAACTCAACCAAGGAATACAAGTAATCTGTATAATCGTGGAGTCGCAGGAGCGAGTCGAGCGCACCCTGATGCTCGGCCAAAAAGTCAACGGTGGAGAGTTTTCGATCAGATACGAGAGCCCGAGCACGATAAACCTGAGCAAAACGGGCCGGGTTCGATTGGAGTTGATTTAGGTGGAGCAACTTTCGGTCGGTGAGGATCTATTCGCGACGCTCGCGGTCGTCGGCCTGTTCGTCCTCTTTATCACGGCACTCGCGCACTCTTACCAACTCTTCACGGAGAGGAGGAACGCCTATGAGAGCTTCGACTTGACGCTGGACATCGCAGAAGACATCAAAAATTGTGTGTTGGCCGATTCATCAGGATTGATTGATTTAACGACTGACAAGCTCGAAAACCACTCAAAACTGCTCGCCCGAGAGGGCATTGAACTGCGAGTTGAGGTTAGAACTCTTGGAGGGGAGGTGTTGCTAGCGCACGGCCCCGAGCAAAACCAGCTTGGGGGATATTTCTCGCCGCCTTGTTCAATTAGCCTACCGGTGGCAGTCACGCGCGGCCAAGGGTCGGCGCAGCTTTGTGAGTTAGTCGTTTGGGTGGGGGGGAGATAAAACGAACGAAAAAGGCATTGGTTACGTAGCAGACCTGTTAGTCTTCGCTCTCTTGATTTCGTTCGCCAGTTTATTTTTGGTCGGGGCAAGCCCCATCGATTCTAAAATTGAAAGTACTCGATATGCCGCGAGCTTCGCGCAGAGCACTTTGCTGGCTCTCCAAAACTCGACCGCGGATGAGTTCGGCGGATTTGAATATCAACTTGACACTCTCAGTTTTGAACCAAACGTGCCTTTACTCAAAGAGTCGGCCAAACGTAACCTGCGCCATAAAGCTCTCACACAACTTTTGGTTGAGGATGCGCTTTTCAACCTGCATATCGAAGCTGAAGGAGTTGGGCTTGAACCACTCGGGCCAAGCTGGGGCATGAAAAGCGAGCTTCGAGAATTTTTGAAGGATGTGCTCGATAAGCTCATCGGTGGACGTTTTGGATATCGCCTAATCGTGAGAACTTTGCCATTGGGCCTTGACTTTTTCCGGGTTCACTTCGAGAGCGAGATCAAAAATTTCGAAGAGGGTGCGCAACGGAAGCTTTGCTCAGAAACAATTGTTGCAACCCTGCCCATCTCGCAGGAGGAGCTAACCCGACGAATTCAGAAAGTGCTCGACACCACTTTAGAACTCGAACCCGACATCGGCGCCGAGATAACACTAGAGCTGTGGTCCTAATGAAAGAGCACGGGTTTATGCCTTTCAGCGCTGCCGGCATCGTCATTGTAATGCTTGTCGTGGCAATGGTGGGGCAGGCTGTGGGACTGAGACACCAGCACTCGCTAAACACGGTGGATGATGCCTCAAACTCATCACTTCTGACAATCGCCACTAGCGTTCAAAATGACCTGCGAGCTACAGCGCGGTATGCCATTTACGACGCGCTCTGGGTCGTGAGCAAAAACGCGGACAGCTATGTTAGCGATGAGGCGAGGGAGCTGGCCATCAAAAATCTCGCGGCAAAATATTTCGCGGAGCGAGTCGCTGCACTACCAAATACATACGCGAAACACGATGCACGTATCGAACTCGAGTTCGGGGATTCAAACACTCAGTTAATCTTCAATCTACGTGAGGGTGATGGCGGGTACACATTGGCGGATGTTAGGCTACCAAAAGGGACATGTGTAAAGATTAGATCATGGGACAACAGCTTGGTGCTCGAACTACCTTG
>JAOUPD010000097.1 GCA_029880065.1 Hadesarchaea archaeon | reverse complement strand
CGATCGTTCAAACGTCTGATGGGGGCTACGCCCTCGCTGGGAGCACAGAGTCTTACGGTGCTGGTGGATTCGATTTCTGGCTCGTGAAGACCGACTCCTCTGGCAACGAGGAGTGGAGCAAGACATTTGGTGGTGAGAATGATGATTGGGCATATTCGGTCGTTCAAACGTCTGATGGGGGCTACGTCCTCGCCGGATCTACAATGTCTTACGGTGCTGGCGGGGAGGATTTCTGGCTCGTGAAGACCGACTCCTCTGGCAATGAGGAGTGGAGCAAGACATTTGGTGGTGTGAATCGTGATTGGGCACGGTCGGTCATTCAAACGTCTGATGGGGGCTACGCCCTCGCTGGGGGCTGGCTCTTGAAGACAGACTCCTCTGGCAACGAGGAGTGGAGCAAGACATTTGGTGGTGCGAATGGTGGTACAGCATGGTCGATCGTTCAAACGTCTGATGGGGGCTACGCCCTCGCCGGAGGGAGCGGGGCGAATTTCTGGCTCGTGAAGTTAGGCGCCCCTGTCCCAGACACCCTTTCCCTAGCATTGATCGGCCTCATCGTCGCGGTAGCATTGATCGGCCTCATTCTGGTGTGCAAACTGTGATCGAAATGAGGGGAAGATTGAAGGAAGTAGCGATTGTGGCGGTGATTCTATTAGTGTTATCTTTCGGTTATTTCGTCTTATATCAACCCAGTCCATCTCAGGAGGGGGAATCCATTTTCATGGGGCCAACTACCACCTTCGTCCTCGATTGTCCCCTCCCTGAGGTTCCTCAGTCGGTGCCCCTCCTAAATGTTGAGAGGATTGATATCGACGAAAACGAGGCTATCGCTATCGCTAGGGGGGAGCCTTTCAACATGGCGGGAGAGCTGGATGCAATCCAAAGACCTTACCCTGATGGAGGCATTGCTATCGAGGTCAGGGCTGGCTTCGAATTCGATGAGAATGGCAAGCTCATAGCACTAAAAGGAGACCACATGTTACAATTGTTTTACGATGGGCCAGTTGAGTACAATGGGCCTGGCTGGAGCGGTTATGACCATTCGCCGACATTGCCCACGGAGGAGGATGCGAGGAGAATAGCTGAGGAGTTCCTAAAGAAGGTCGAGGAGTTCGGATGCTTCTACCCGAAGCCCCCATTGGAAGTCGTCATCAATGAGGTTTGTGCTGGTAGCTCCACCTCGATTGAGAATACTTCATGGATAAATTATTGGAGTGTAATATATGAACTCAGATATGAAAACATGCCGATTCGCAGAGCTGGTGGGTCCGTGAAGATCGGAGCCGGAGGGACCGTAGTCGGGTTCGGTGCGGGGTGGAGAAACCTGACTCCCGGGCCTGAAGTCGAGATAACCGTAACGCCTGAAGAGGCCCTGAGGGAGCTTGGTTCTCCTTTCAGAACAACGCCCGTAAAAATGATAGTCGAAAAGATTGAACTGGGATACTGGACCAATCCGATACTTGAAAGTCAGGATCAGGTTTTGCCTGTCTACGTGTTCAGTGGGACGGCGATATTCGAGGACGGGGATGAAATGGGGTTCGCGTACCCTGTCCCAGCAACGAATTTAGATTACCCACCTCTCTATTAAAGTCATTCGAGGAAATGAGGAAAGTTCTTAGTCTTTATGCTCATTTTATTTGTTGTTTCAAAATGAGGTAGATAAGGTGAAAAAGGCAAATTTGGATTATTCGAGACTCCCAGTGAATTAGACCCGGCCACCTTATGTTCGCCATCCGTATCCCCCAAAATTTCAAATCCCAGAATATAATGTTTAATGGTTGCGATGAAAGTTATCGGGCTCGACCTAGCCGGCGTTCCGAAGAACCCCAGCGGTTTTGCACGACTTTCAAACAGCGAATTTCAGACTAGCTTGATTTACTCTGACGATGAAATCTTAGAGCAATGTACGCGCTCGGGTGTCAAGCTAGTTGCGATCGATGCTCCCCTTAGTCTGCCTCAGCAGGGAAAGTTGAGGCAAGCCGACACGCTGCTCATCAAGCGCGGCTTCCGGGTTTTCCCGCCCACTTTCGCCGGCATGCGGTCGCTCACGGAGCGAGGGATACGCCTCGCAGACGCACTTCGAGCGAAAGATCTTCGAGTCATAGAAATACATCCCAGAACTTCAGGCATGCTCCTCTTTAAAACCTCTGACCGCAGTCGATGGGTGGTCAAGCTTAAGAAAAATGGGATGAAATTGAAAGAAAACGCAAACGAACATGAAATCGACGCGGCTCTAGCCGCGCTGACCGGTGCACTCTATCTTAAAGGAAAAACTGAAGAAGTCGGCGAAGCCAGCGAAGGAACTATAATCATTCCTCGCGGGAAGTTGTGAGTTCTCGGACTCGCGCCGCGTTTTTAGAAATGGAAGAAATCGCAAACCCCGTTATATCACCAATTTTTTTGAGAGGAACTTTTTCACCACTTGCTTCTGCTGCAAGGTAAAGTACGGCCGCTGAGAGTGAAAGTGGATGTCTCGTCTGTTTGAATTTTTTGGGCAAAGAACGATAAAGCTCGTTAGCATGCTCGATTACCCGTGTAGAAAATTCGAGCTGAACGGCGAAACGGTTGATGTAATCGTCGGTTGAAATGCGAGGCAACTTAAGCTTAAACTTTTGAGTGAAAAATTTTGTGAGCCGACGAAGATTACGTGAAGCCTCATAGTTTCCTATGCCCAAACGAGCTGTAAGTGTGCAAGAAATTTCACCCTCTGTGCGCGGTAAACCCCGTAGCCTGCATGTAATAAATGTAAGCGCAGCGAGAACTTGGTGAGTTCCCCTGCCCCCTGTCAGCCTCGCTGCCCTAGCCCTTCGATAAAGCACGCTTATCTCGGCTTTGACCCCCTTGGGGAGCGATAAATCCTCGCAGAGCTTATCCAGCTCTATTAACGCCTCACGTAAACTTCGCTGCTCCCATGTGTTTGCACGCGAACGCTGCTGCCAAAGCCGCATCCGTCTCAGACTGGCGCGCCAGCTTGGGGGGAGGTCCTTCGAAATACTGAACTTGCTCCCCAACCCAAAATCATGCTGCGTCACGTCTATGCCTGCCGTCACGTCCGCGCGCTCCAATTCCTCCCCCGGCCTCCTGCGCCACTCCGGCTTGAGTTCGAGCGAGCGCTCCATTAGCACGAAGCCACAGCGCGTGCAGATGTGCTCCCCTCTAAGCGTGTCGTGTAGTACCGCTGAACTGCTGCATGAAGGGCAGCGCATCTAAAAAACCTCAGACCGCACTACTTCAAAGCAAGCGTTTTCTCAATCGTTCCTCGTCCAAAGATTCGGGAAATCTCCTCATCCTTCAGCAGCGCTTCAAGCGGACCCTTAAGCCTGAACCCTGTGAACACATCGATGAAGGCCTGTTGGAGCTTGGGCTTGTCCTCCAGCGCACCCAGCAGCGCATCCATCCGCTGGTCCTGTGAAACACTCAGTGAGGAGTGTAGGAGTTGCCCGGCCCTCAGCTCGGCATCAAACTCGGCTCGCCATTGCCGTTCGTAATCGGCCAGCCCTCCCATTGAAACATCGCCCTCGGTAATCGCGTCGATTGCTACCTTGCCGGCAATCTCCCCGCAACGCAGTGCGTAACGAAGCCCTTGTCCCGATAACGCATAGATTTGGCCAGCCGCGCCT
>JAOUPD010000028.1 GCA_029880065.1 Hadesarchaea archaeon | reverse complement strand
GCTGGTATTTAGGCTCGATGACCCAAAAGTTGTGATTCTGCTCTTTGTATCTGGAAAAGGTGTTTGTGCGGGAGCAAAAAGCAAGAGGGATGTCGAGAGGGCCGCCAAGAGGATGACTGATCTAAGGTTGCCGCGAGGATGACCAAAACAATTCGGCGTAGAGTTAAACCAACGAAACGGTGATATTAGGAGGTGCCAGAATAACACTTCTGCAATTCTGTGATTAGTTCCTTCACTACCGGAAATTCCCTAGTATACAGCTTTAAATCCTTGCAGACCACCCGCCAGAGTTCGTCCAGCTCGCGCGAACGATTGCCCCGCTCAAGGTACTTGATCGCCTGCACAAGCATCGAGAGATAATCAGCAGCATGGACGATCTTAGCCTCTATGGTGCGCTTCTCGCTATACTCCCTCCAAAACTTTAGGTATTTTTCTTTATTTGGCAGCTTGTTCAAGAGCTCCTCAAGTACTCTTTTCTCGATGCGTTTCTTGGTGCCGGCGGGCCCTAGGTATTTTAATGCCGTGTAGGGAAAATCTCCGGACTCGGCCTCAGCCCAATCGTGCACGACCGCAATGCTTAGAGCTCGTTCTCTGTCGATTTTCTTACCTCCACGCTCAAGTTCATCGGCGAGTAGCAAAGTTATTGCCGCAACATCAAAGGTGTGCTGCGCCACGTCTTCGACCTCGCTCAGCGGAACGTTACAGAGTAGCCAGCCCGTGCGAGGGATGCGCTTGAGGTTGTTTAGTCGCCCGAGCAACTCACACAATTTCACCTTAAACCACCACCAGTTTGGCTTGCTTGACGCCTCGGAGCGCGCCCAGTCGATTAACAAGTTGACGGATTCGATTAGCCGCCCCTCTTACAATCAAGATTTCCAAGCAATTTTTGGAATCTACGTGCAAATGCTGAACTGCGCTTATGAGACTCGCGCTCTTATGTTGGATGTCCATGAGCGTATCGGTCAGCCCCTGAACATCATGCTCATACATCACAAGGATTGCACCGAGCTGCTCGCCCTTCAGCTCGCTCCGCCAACGATAGCTTGCCAGAAAATCGCGCAACGCATCTCGAATCGCCTCGGAACGGCTAGCGTAGCGCTGGGCCTTGAGCGAGCGATCGAGTTCGTTCAGTAAATCTTCAGGTAACGTTAAACTTACACGTGCGATTTTTCGAGCCATTTTGGTCCCAGCAAACTTTGGTCTTCTGATATTTTCAAGCTTTCCATTTTATCTAAGTAATATTTTTATAGTAAAAAGTATTATTACTTTGATGAGATAAGCACTAGGAGGTGCAGAAAAGTGGTTTGTTATACCATACCTTTGGCGGCGGCTATAATTTCGTCTGTAGTATGGGGCTCCCAGAAAAGGGGTCCCGCAGGGTGGTGGCTTAACCTGCTGCTCTACGGGGGCGCAATGTTCGGACTAGTGGACCACCTCTGGAGCGGTACGCTGTTCCTTGTAGGGGAAGCGCCGCTCATGGACTTGCTTTTGGGGGTTACAATTACTGCTGTAATCTTCGGTGGCTGGGGAATAATGCTCGGCATAGCTAGGGCGTACCCTGAGCTAAGTCGCCGCATGGGCTATCGCATGGGGATTCTAAAAGCGAGCGAGAAGCGCTGACCTTACAGAGTTTATCCTAACCTCAGCTCCGAGCTAAGGGTGGAAAGACATTTAATTAGAGGATTCTATCTTAATCTGGTGGGGTGAATGGAAGAAGCACCTGTGGAGAAGAAGCTCGTGGGGAAGATATCCCACTACTTCACCAAGATAGGAGTGGGAGTCGTCGAGCTTTCCGATGAGCTGAAAGTGGGCGACCGAATCTCAATCGAGGGCGCTACTACCAACGTGCAGCAGACGGTGGATTCTATGCAAATCGAGCACGAGAATGTGCAGAGTGCTAGTTCCGGGCAATCGATTGGGTTAAAAATTGTAGAGCGCACACGCGAGGGAGATCTCGTCTACAAACTTGGGTAATCTCTCGCGTCCCCCCGATTCGCAGATTTTCAGCGCGCGTCAGCCAGTTGTTCAGGTTCCTCCATTTAAGCTCTGACTTGGTTCTGTTTCCCGCATGTTCATTCAATGGATGCGGATTTGAATCCAACATTAAAACATTTAACTAAGAATCAACTTTAATTAAAAAGTATAATATGATGATGACTGAGGCAACTAGATGAAAAAAATGAAAAATTGTGTGGTGACCAAGAGAGAGCTTTTAGATTTGATAGACAGGAAGATCGGAGAAGGGAAAGAGGTGATAGCTCCTGCAAAGCAGGAAAATCAGGCTAATTTTAAAAGGATAAAGTCCACGAGGGAGATTCTCTGGGAAGGCCCTCAAACTGTCATCCCTCCCAAAGCTTTTCTTTTCCCCCAAGAGGAAGAATTGATGGAATATGAAGTTAACGATGAGATCAAGGTAAAGGTCAAAGTAGAGGGGAAACCAATAATTTTACTTGGTATCCATCCCTGCGACATGAATGGTACTACGCTTTTGGATAAAGTTTTTGCGGAGAATAATTTGGATGAACATTACCTCAAGAAGCGGGAATTTGTAACTATAATCGGGGCGGAATGTCTTGTCCCCTGCTCCACAGAATCTTTTTGTTACCGCAAGGAATCAGTCCTCCCGTTGGAGGGGTTTGACCTTTTCTTAACCGATATGGGGAAAAATTTCTTTGTGGAAGTAGGTTCAAAAAAAGGAAAATCTCTCATTTCGAAGATCGCTAGGAAAACGACCCCATCAGATGCCAAGAAATTGAGGAAAATTAGGAGGGTGAGAGACAATTTATTTGATAAAGAACAGCGAAAGCTTAAGCCCAAACTTGAAGACCTGCCCAAGCTGCTGAGGGAAAATTACGACAGCCCGGTATGGGATGAACATGGATCAAGGTGTTTCAACTGTGGGTCATGCAACATGGTCTGCCCAACCTGTTACTGCTTTGACGTGAGAGACTATATGGAGTTGAACTTGAAACGGGGAAATCGTACGCGCTTCTGGGACGGTTGTCTTCTTACTGATTTTACCAAGGTGGCCTCAGGGGAGATATTTAGAGAGGGAAGGGGGGCGAGATTGCGCCACAGGACCAACCGGAAGGACTGGTACCTTTTTGAAAAATGGGAGAGAAGTTTTTGCACGGGATGTGGGAGATGCGGAAAAGCTTGCCTCACGAAGATTGTTGATCCTCTCGACATCGAAAATGAACTCTACGATAGGTGGAAAAGATGACTATTTACAAACCTGAGATAGCCAAAATAAACAGAATTGAAAAACTGACTAAAACAGAAAGTTTGCTCGATATTGAGCTTTTATCAGGAAAAAGTCTCGGCCACCAGCCAGGGCAGTTTGTGGAGGTCTCAGTTTTTGGCGTTGGGGAAGCTCCTATTTCCATATCGTCTGCCCCCTCCGATCTAGCTACCTTTCAACTTTGTGTACGTGCGATAGGTAATGTTACTAGTGCCCTTTGTGGCAAAAAACCTGGAGATAAAATTGGAATCCGCGGCCCGTTTGGTAAAGGATTTGAACTTAAGCATTTCAAGGGTAAGGATATACTTTTTGTAGCCGGGGGGCTAGGGTTGGCCCCACTCCGTTCTCTTATCTGGAGCGTTTTAAATTCCCGAAAAGATTATGGAAAAGTTTACATTCTCTATGGAGCAAAAATACCCCAAGAACTTCTTTTTAAAGAAGAGTTAAAGAACTGGAAAGAAAGGGAGGATGTTGAGTATCACGTAACAGTTGATGTTGGGGACGAGAAGTGGCAAGATAATGTGGGCGTCATCACCACACTTTTTCCATACATTCAGTTTGACCCTGCAAAGACCCAGGCGGTTATTGTCGGCCCGCCGATTATGTACCGCTTTGTCATCAGGGAACTAAAAAATCACGGAACCCCCGACAAAAAAATCTGGGTATCTTTGGAGCGCAAGATGAAATGCGGTGTGGGGAAATGCGGGCACTGTCAGATTAACGACATCTACGTTTGCCAAGACGGTCCGGTATTCAACTATGAGAAGCTCAAAAATTTGCCGGAGGCGATATGATGAAAAAACCCAAGGTCGGATTTTTTGAATTTACATGTTGCGAGGGTTGTCAGTTAACCGTCCTTTCCTTGGGGGACAAACTTCTGGATTTATTCGAATCGGTGGATATAGTAAACTTCCGTGAGGCATCGAGTTACAAGGGACAGGACTATGAAATCGCTTTCATCGAGGGTTCTATTTCCACCTCTAAAGATATCGAAAGGATTAAGGAGATCAGGGCTAGGGCGAAAATATGCGTGGCTCTTGGCGCTTGTGCCCACCTTGGGGGAGTCAATGCTATCAGAAACTTTCAAAGACAATCCGATGTCCGGTGGAGAACCTATGGGGACAAGGCATGGCTTTTTGACTCTATTTTGGCTCAGCCCATTGACGCTGTTATCAAGGTAGATCACGTCATTCCAGAATGTCCTATAGATAAAAAAGAGTTTCTGCGGGCCACTGCCTCCATTTTACTAGGTAAAAAACCCTTCATCCCTGATTATCCTGTTTGCGTCGATTGTAAAATGAAAGCAAATGTCTGTCTATTTCACAAACCAAACCCCATAGCTTGTATGGGGCCGGTAACGCGGGCAGGTTGCGGTGCTGTCTGCCCATCAGTTGGGAATGCGTGTGAGGGGTGTCGGGGATTAATCCCTGATCCAAACTTAAGTGCCTGGGAGGAAGTTCTGAAAGAACACGGGCTTTCAATCGAAGACATCTTGAAATTTTATCACATGTATAACGGGCTCATGGGAGTGCGCAGATGAGTGGAAAAGATATCCGCGTTGATGTTCATCACATCGCCAGAGTGGAAGGTCATGGCAACATCGTGGTAGATGTGAAAAGGGGGGAATTGAAAGAGGTTAAACTTGAAATCGTTGAGTCCCCCCGTTTTTTTGAGGCGATGTTGGTTGGCCGGCGTTATCCTGAAGCCGTGCACATCACCAGCCGCATCTGCGGTATCTGTTCTGTGTCACACGCGAATGCTTCTATAAAGGCTATTGAAGACGCGCTTGGAATTAAACCCACTTGGCAGACGGAAGTCCTGAGGAAAATCTTGATGGCGGCAGAGATAATGGATTCCCATGCCCTCCATTGCTTTTTCCTCGCCGCTCCAGACTTCGTGGGGGCCCCTTCGGTTATCCCTCTAGCCTCTACTTCCCCCGAGGTGGTAAAAACCGCCATTCGCTGGAAAAAACTTGCCCATGATATCTGCGACACAATTGTGGGGAGGCATACCCAGCCCATTTCCATGGTTGTGGACGGCTTTACAAACCGGGTAACCGAGGATCAAATGCGGGAACTCCGATCTAAAATAAAGGAAGTCTTAGAAAATGATGTGCCCAAAACTCTTGAGTTCTTCTCTAAATTGAAAATTCCTGCATTTGAAAGGAAAACCGACAATGTTTGTTTAACCCAACCCGGTGAATACGCCTTTTATGACGGGGCAATAAAATCGTCCAAAACCGGAGAATACAAACACAGGGATTACAAACTTAAAATAGCCGAACAGGTTGTCTCCCATTCCACTGCAAAACAAGCTTTCGGGCCTGTAAAACCGTATATGGTAGGTGCCTTATCTCGGTTTAACAACAATTTTGACCAACTGATGCCAAAAGCCAAGGAAGTTGCAGAAAAGCTTGGATTAGAAGCCCCGAGCCACAATCCTTACCAAATAACTAATGCCCAGATAGTTGAAACGGTCCATTGTATGGAGTTTATGATGAAATTATTTGATGAACTATTGTCCCGAGGGATAAAAGACGAAAGGGAAGAGCGGCCGCCGATTGCAGGGTGGACAACAAAGCTTCCACCGATCAATAAAAGTTGGGGTGTTGGTGTGGTCGAAGCTCCTCGTGGACTCCTAGTTCACGAATACAAATTTAATAATGATGGCATGATCGAATCAGCAAACTGCATAATCCCTACTGCTCAAAACTTGGCTAACATCGAGGCGGATATGAGGAAATTAGTACCGGGGATACTCGACAGACCTAAAGAGGAAATCACCCTTCTTTTGGAGATGCTGGTTAGGGCTTACGACCCCTGCATTTCATGTTCGACCCACATGCTGAAGGTGGATTTCATTGAATAAGAGCAAACTCGTCATTGGGATGGGAAATACTCTTTTGAAAGATGAAGGTGTTGGGGTCAAGTGCGTTGAGTACTTGAGAAGCAGTGGCTTAAATGAAGGAATAAAACTTGTAGATGGTGCTACCCTGGGGTTTGACCTCCTAGAGGAAATGAAAGGATTTGAAAAGGTCGTAATCGTGGATGCCGTGGACATGGGAAAGGAACCTGGCCACATTGCGGGTTTCGATGCCGAACAGACCCTTTCCTTATCCAGCGACAAGAAATTTTCCTTACATGAAATCGGTCTAGCTGATGTCATACAGGTGGGTAAAAGAATTGGTTATAATTTTAGCAACGTGAGAATTGTCGGTATTCAACCTGGCGAAGTCTCCTTGGGCGATAGCTTGAGCGAGACGGTCATGAAAAAATTACCCGCTCTGGCCGAAAGGGTTTTAAAAGAAATAAACAATCAAAAGGGTGATTAAAATGACAATTGCACCTGAAATTTTGAAGGGAATGGATATCTTTGAATTCCTGAAACTGGATGAGCTGAAGGACATTGCTGAGCTGGCCAAACTTGAGGAGTTCGAACAGGGGGATTTGATTTTCAAAGAAGGGGAAAGGGCGGAAAAAATATACATGATTTTGGAAGGTAGAGTTACCATCGAAATAGAAATTTATCCCGGGAAAAGAGTTCCTGTCTATACTTTGGCTAAAGGCAAGTTTTTTGGCTATCCATCCTTACTTCGCACCCGAAAATTTACCACCTATGCGCGATGTTTGGATAAGGTAAAAGTCGTCAGCATTGTCGCTGATGAGCTGGTGGACAAGATCTTCAAAAAAGATTGTCGCCGGGGATATCTGGTGATGAAAAGGAACGCGGAGCTCATTGCGCAAAAGCTTTCCGACACGCGTATGCAGCTTCTATCTCAGTTACAGCCGTGAAAGGCCCCAACATTTACGAACTAAAATTGGTGAAAGAGCCATCTCCCCCAGATTCCCCCATCTTTTAGAGTAATTTTCTAAAGCGACTATTTTGGGGCCCGCATAAATCGTGATTTCTCCCAAGAATAATCGCTCTTAGAATCCTTAAAAAATGAGAGATTTACTAGATGAGGTTAGATTTATTCTTCTCCAAGCTTCCACTCGAAGAGCTCCTGAATCACCGTGTAAGCCGCTGAGGGTGGGATTATGCCGCGCTCGGTTATTATGAGATCTATGTACTCTGGCGGCGTGACGTCGAAGACTGGATTGCGAATCTTCAAGCCCGGAAAGCGCTTGGGATTAACTATCTCCTTGGGCGGACGCTCCTCGATCTCTACCAGCCTCCCCACAAGCGTCTCAGGGTGGAATTTGTAGCTCTCCGCAGCGACGAAAAATAACACTCGAGCTTCATGAGCGATGAGGGCGATTTGGGAAGTCCCTATCTTGTTGACCACCGCCCCATTCGCCGCGATGCTGTCCGCACCAACTATTATCTTGTCGATATCTCGAATAAAGTGGCGCACAGCGGAGTCGACGATGAGAGTGGTGGGAATTCCAACTTTTCTCAGCTCCCGCACGCTTATCAAGCCCTGCCGCATCGGACGGGACTCTGTGACGAATGTTTGGATGTGCTTGCCCTGCTTAAAAGCCGCCTTGATTATCGCGAGCGCACAATCGCTGTTACAATGGGTGAGTACTATGTCACCATCAGAGATACGACGCGCGCCTATCTCGCCTATTTGCTCGACGGCTCCCTTTGAACCACGAATGAACTCGTCCGCTCGGGAAATGACGGCCCTCCGTAGCGTTTGAACATCTACCTCTCTTGCTCGCTTCACACCCAGCATGACGTAGCGGATCGTGTTTGGTAACGAAACCGCGGTCGGACGGGTTGCCAGCAAAAGTTCTGAAACGCGGCCGAGCTCCCTCGTGAACTCGGCAGGTGTCTTGGATCGGCTCGTCTTTGCAACGAGTTTCAAGGCTCGAGCTGCAGCGCGAGCGATCCTGCCGGCGCCACGTATGCGCATCGTTCGGATATCTCGCGCGATTTGCTTGATCTCAGCTCGTACCATAGGTTTCCTCTATTTCTATATCCTCACACAAACTTAAACTAATTGAGATTTTATTTGGGAAGGCGGCGGCGCAACTCATTCAGAAAAATCTGTCCATCTGTTTTGCGTGTAGTATCCACTTTTTCCGAAATACTTTGTTTGAGCCCCTCGATGAATGCCTCGACGCTCGCGCTCTCGCCAAGCGTCCGCTCGATTAGGCTTCGGAGCTCCTGTGGGTACGCAAGATAAGGCATAACCGATGAAAATGAATCTCGAACGAGTTTTGCCTGGGCTTCCTGCATCTCAGCACCTAGAGATTCAAGAGGGTCTCCTTGACAGTTTCCATTGCCACGATGGTCCGGACGCTCTTCACCGAGTCGAGAGATTGGATGCGGTCGCCAACGAACTTATTCAGGCTTTCTACGTCGCGGGCACGTACCTTCAGCATTAATCCATGAGCTCCTGTCGTGTGATGGAGCTCACATACTTGGTGGCAGCGCGACAATGAACGAACGAGCTCGCGCATGCTCCTGCTATCGACATCAACGCTGACGAATGCCATCACTCCATAGCCGAATTTTAGAGGGTTTATCAGTGCTGAGTATTGTTTGATCAGGCCGGAGCGCTCGAGTTGCTTGACTCGCCGCCTCACTCCTGAAGTGCTAAGGCCTACCTCGCGCCCCATCCTGCGCAGCGAAACGTGTGCGTCATCATTCAACATTTTCAAAAGTTTCATGTCGACGCTATCCACGCTTCAACCCCCGGCATAACCTCAAATTTCTTGGGCACTTCAATTATTTATTTTTTGTGGGCTCAATTTTGCGCATCAGAGTTGAATTGTTTTTAGTTTTTCCTTTACTTTTTCGCATGCGTCAACGAGTGCGTTGCTCCATCGCCGCTCATCGCTGAACAGCAGAACTCGCTTGTAGCGCCCACCGTACCGCTCAAGGAAACGAGAAAGGGCCTCGGTCACTGATTTGATCTGTATCGCGTCAAGTTCTCGAGGTACCTGAAATTGCCCGAGCGGGTAAACTTCCTCGAGTTCCTCAGGGACGATGCCGAAAGGGGGCACGAGTCTTACGAGGTGGGTTTGCTCGAATTTCTCCAGCTTGGGGCGTTCGCCTTCAAAGGCCGGTAGGAGTGCTAGGATGGGCAGCGGGGGCGGGTCATAACGCTCCTCGAGCCTCCTCCTATGGCGCACGACCTCCGGACGATCCACAGATTCCTCACCAAGATAGCAGAATGCCGAGGGCTTGCTCACGGGGTCAAACCGCCCGATAAAATCTCGATACATCATCAACCTCCGGAGCCCATCAAGCAGCCGCGGATGGGCGCGGCACCGCATCTCAATATATGCCCCCAGACTCCCATCGATAATCGCTTGGCGGATGCGTCGCAGCTCACCGAAAGTGACATGAAGGTTGTGCCTAGCCAAGAGCTTGATTCGTTCGTCCTGCGAAACGCACCTGAGCTCATTGGGCGAATGTGCCACACAAACAGGACACTCACATGGTAGGTAGGATAGTTCATCGAGGCGAAAGGTCCCATCCGATGTCATGTAACGATCATCACGCGCGTAGAGCACGTACGCGGCGGAGTCGAAGAGGTCACAGCCCATCGCCACGGCGAGCGCAAACATCATGGGGTGCCCGGCGCCGAAAAGATGCGTAGGGCGATCGAGTGGCAGGTGTTGCTTCGCAGTCATTACAAGATCTACAAGCTCCGCATAGCGATATCCCTCGAGCAACTCGACAGGGCTTCCTATCGCGTGCAGTTGGTAGTCAAGCTTCCCAACCTCGCGTGCGCTTTTGACGACCAACTCGCTGAAGAGTCCTCCCTGCACCGGGCCGCACCACATCACTTTAGGATTGGACCTGAGTTCGACCGCCTGCTTGGCTCGCTCAAGTGTTATCCGTACCGTCTCGGCTGCATGCTCCTTAGTCGCTCGAACACCAGTCGGGACATCGAGGATAGTCGCGATGTCGGGGGCAATTGCGTCTTGGTAGCGCACGATTTCCTCAGGGCTGACATCCACGTCCCCGTAGCGTAAGATCTGATAACCTCCAGAGTCGGTTGCGATTGGACCATCATAATCAAGCACGCCGTGAATCCCCTGTTTGATTGCCTTTTCTCCGAAGCAGCGACGAGTTAGGTAGGCGTTTGTTATCACTAGCTCGGCGTCGAACTCGCGACGCATCTGGTTGGGTGATAAAATTACGTCCGATGAATCGATGACAGGCATGAGGGTCGGGGTTGTCACATCGCCGTGTGGAGTGCTAAGTCTGCCCACTCGACCCATGCCATCTCGGTGTAAGATTTGGAAGATGGTATCACCCCTACAACTTTGAATAATTCTTACAAAGGTCTTCCGCTTGAAATCCGAAGTTCAACAAATCGGAATTTTTCCTTCGGCGAGCTTCATGCAGAACTTGTCAATATGTTCAAGCTCTGTGTCCACCACTTCCGCTATCTGCTCACGGATGTCCTCGATTCTGGTGCCCGGCTTCGTGATGACCCTAGCAGCTGCGATTGCTGGCTCATCGATAGATTTCCCTATCTGACTAACTATCCAAACGTAGACCTCATCCAATCCTGAAACTTGACTGTAAATTTCGTTCGCGATTCGGTGTGTGAGCAAGTTGTAAATTTTGCCCACGTGGCTCACTGGATTCTTGCCCGCCGCCGCCTCCGAACCTGTATGGCGGTTGAGCGAGATCACGCCATTTGGACGATTACCTCTTCCAACTTGACCCGAGTCCGCCCCATCAGCGCTCGTCCCGAGTACAGTGAGGTATGTTCCTCCGACACCCCGTCCGCGCATATCGAGAGTATTGAGGTTGAGCTTGATCTTTTTGAGGACGGAATTGCTTTTCACGAATGTGTATAACCGCTCGAGGATTTCCTCCTTCTTCCTGAAGTAATCGTCCTCGCTCTTCACGAATCGGTCAACGAAAGCCACCCCTACGGTTAGATAGAGTTCGTCGTTCTTTCGAAAGCCCATCAACTTGACGTCCTCGCCGGTCTCGGGAAACTCCTTTTTGAATTCCGGGGAGTTCAAGTATCGCTCGGTCTTCAACACGAGCTGCTCTGTCCAAGTCATTGGCGCGTAGCCGACCGCAGCCGAGGTGTCGTTAGCGCTAAACACTCTGTCCTTGCGCTTGAAGATGTCCGTGAGTGCCGCAGAGCCGGGTTTGAGCTCAACTTGGTAGCGCATGTGCTTTTCCGGATCGACAAACCTCAAATTTTCCTTTATCCAACTCTTCGCAGCATGAATCGCGATATCCTCCACCGGGATTTTGGTCCCCTCAACCTCTCCAGTTGCTCGGTCACCAAAGATCAAAAGCATGGGTTGCTTCACTTCGCCGCCGCCAAATCTCGTCTCAACCTCTCCGGCGACGAGCAGCGACTTGTCTGCATTGTGGTGCATAATCATGCCAAATTTTTTCAAATACTCTTTGCTTAACTCGACTGAAACTCGGTCCAAAATCGCGTCACACATAGAATCAGGATGCCCAAGACCCTTTCGCTCAACGATCTCCAGTTTTTGTTTCTCGAGAGGAATTTGCTTAAACTCCTCGACGATTATATTACGCGTCAAGTTTTCGCCTCTCGGATTTTCAATCTGCTAGCTATTTATAGGTTTTGCCAAAAATATAACTGACAGGAATAGGAGATTTTTATGCGGATTCTACGGCTTTCCGAGGTCAAAGCGATGCGTACTAGGCTCGGGCTAAGTCAAAAGCAACTAGCAGAACTCGCAGGCGTGACCCAAGCGTATATCTCGAAAATCGAGGCAAGAACCGTAGATCCTCGGGTCTCCACTCTTGAAAAAATATCCAAAGCGCTTGAGCGAGCAACCGCCATGGAGAAGCGCGCAAACGTTGGGCAAATAATGACCTCACCAATTGTAGCTGTAAAGTCCGACGACCGCGTAGACAAAGCGATTCACCTCATGAAATCATACGACATTTCGCAACTGCCAGTACTTGATGAGGAAGTGCAGGTTGGCTCGATATCTGAAGCTACAGTTATGCAAAGGATCGCCTCGGGCGAAAACATGGCCAGACTGCTCAAACGCAACGTCAGAGATATAATGGAAAACTCGTTCCCAACCGTGAGCAAGGACACCGACATCGATGTTGTTTACTCCCTACTCGAACATGAGCCGGCGATTATTGTCGTTGCACATGGAAAAGTGACCGGCATTGTTACTAAGGCAGACCTGTTTAAGCTAGCTGGAAAACCGCGGGGAAAAAGCTGAGCGTTCCCGATATTTTTATCCCCTGACCCCGAAATTAGTATCGGTTTATCATGGCCGAAGTAAGAGAAAGAATCGCACGATGGATCGCCGGCGACATAACCCTTTCCGACGACCCGGGGGGGGCCTTCAAGCGCTGGCGGGAGCGATTTGGGATTAACC
>JAOUPD010000027.1 GCA_029880065.1 Hadesarchaea archaeon | reverse complement strand
TCCAGCTACATAAGGTATGGGTGCAACTACATTGAGAATGTTGTCACCTGGTTTTATACTCGTTTTACCCCAATTTTCGCTACAAGATAAAATTATAGGGCGCATAATATCGAATAGGAACATTTGTTTTGCGGGGGTCCCATATGGTATCCATTTACTATTTCCAGTTGTTGTGCCACCACTACGTACACAAAAACTGTAATCGTGAAGCAACCATCCGTCAAGAATAGTTGCTGCGTGTGTACCTATTCTCCCATAGTAGTTCCAAAGCAACTCTCCCTTCTTCCTTGGCACAGTTTTTTCCAACTTTTCTATTCTCTTGCCGAACTCATGCAAAATAGGATAGTCATCATAAGTTGTCAATGGCACATCTTTAAATCTCCTCACCCCTTTCGGGCAAAGCTGCTTGGCCATCTTCGTCTGCTTCCAACGCTTGAAATATTCCTTTAGCTTGCGCTCGTTGTACTCCACCTGCTCCGAAAACGGCTTGTCGAAGAAAGAGCAATACTTCTTCCAGAGCTCCTCGCCTTCGCCCAACCCTTCAACCTCCATTCTAACAGGCAATAAAGTCCCTATTAAAATCTTGGGAATTTTGAGTCCTGTTGATAATAAGTTAATGCAAAACTAAAAATAGAAAAGATGAATGGATTTTGGTATTTATCCCCTTCCTATTTGACAGACGAGCATGTTGACCATTTAGGTTGGTTCGACTCTCAGACCAGAGCACCGTTAGATTAGAATATTATTCTATCCCAAACAGCATAGGCGGTCTTTGGGGATCAAAGGAGAATCGTTAGCCCGATCGTGCCAAGCATGAGCGCTAGGCTTTAACTTTTTATGGGATCGCTCACTTTAGATTCACCCAAAGTAGTAAAATCAATTTAAAAAAGGAGGGTACCAACTATAAAGCGGGATATAAACGTCAAGCTCGAAGTCCAGCACAGTTCGACGTCCCGCTGCAAAGAGCGCAGGTGCGGCCACGGTTGGGAAGATCATGATAGTCGACGACGAGGTAACCGTAGTGGATGGACTAAAAACGCTGCTGAAGAATAGAGGATACGAAGCCATCGGTGCCCATTCTGGCCGCGAGTGTTTAGATAAACTGAGGAGAGAAGGGGCCGATATCGTATTTTTGGACATCAGAATGCCGGAGATGGACGGCATTGAGGCGCTCAAGGAGATAAAGCGGATGAGCCCCTCGACATACATCGTCATGATAACTGCGTTCGCAACGGTCGATACCGCGGTCGAAGCCATGAAGGTGGGCGCTTTCGATTACGTCCGCAAGCCCTTCAAGCTCGACGATGTCAAGACCAGCATACTCAACATATTGGAGGAGATAAAGTTTGAAAAAACGCACCGAGCTATTACTCCTTCTGATGTACTAAAGCTAAAGAATTGTTTCGAGTTTTTTAAAAGCTTTTCACGGAAGGGGGTGAAGGGCTTGTGCATTTCTGGGGAAGAACCTAAATCCATCAACAAAAGGCATGGGTTGAAAAATGTGGAGAACGTGTGGGTTACAGAAAAAGCAGAGGGCGCTGAGGTCTGCGTAAATCCGAAGAAGCTAGATGAGTTAAAATCAATTATAGAGAATTTTACTTCAAAAAATAAAAACGTCCCGGTGCTGATCTGCGATCTGGATTTCCTAATTAAACAAAACTCATGGGAAGCCGTCAAAGGATTTCTACAGGACTTGAATGAAAAAATTCGCTCGCGAAACACCACCTTAATCCTTTCTGCTGACCCGGGAAAAATGGAAAAGGAGGAGCTAGAGAAGCTACAGAGTTTTATCTCAGATTTACCTGTTAGGTTGATATTTGAAGCAACTTCGAGTCCCGTGCGGAGGAAAATCATCTTGTTATTAGATCGTCAAAAAAAATCAAGCTTTACCGCAATCGGGAAAGAAATCGGAATAACGGATTCGCCCAAGCTGAGCTTCCACCTCCGAAAACTCAAGGAGTGCGGGATGATTGAGCAGGATCAAGACAAGAATTATAGTTTAACATGGGCCGGGTCAGAAACAGCGGCGGTACTGTTAAAAATGGGGGACCGAAAGAGTATCCTAACAAACATCATGTGGGTGCCCAAAAACCTTTGAGCCGCCATCGGCATAGGGAACATCGACATGTGCGAGGAGATTAGAGACTATTTATTACGGAATCTTCAATGCAAGCTCTTTTGCTAAAATGCTGCGTTGGCATAAATTTGGGTTAGTTTTTGATTTCCGCTAACTTTAGCGCACGTAAACAAAAATTAACCTTTAGTCAGCCAATATTAAGTAAAATCTTCTTTATAAAAAGAAATTTACCAATAAAAAATTGATTAATTTTGCCTGCTGGTGTGGTTTCCTGAAGGCGTAAGCTTTTGGGTGAGGTTATCCATCCGACCGCACCAGCAGACGCGAAGGGAGAAAAATTAGGGAATTGAAAATGGATGATAGAAGAATTTCAAAACTGCTTCACGGGCCCGTGCGTTGCACTCACTGTGGTAAGCCTGCGCATACGATAGCAATAGACTTGGAGGGAGCGCAGGCTGAGCTACACTGCAGGAAGTGCGGGACGTTCGAAACCTCCGCGCGGAAGCTGAAGCTTTTCCAGAGTTAACCATCTAAACGAAAGTTACTGGAGTTACCTCCGACCGCACCAGCAGGCGCAGATGGGGAAGTGGCGAAAGGCCGATGGCGGCATTGGAGACCGCGTTGAGCGAATTTGTGGCAGGGGCGGGTTCAAATGCCCTCATACTCCCCGAGCGCGGCGGGGCCTGGTCCCGGGTATTTTTGCGCGCGACCGCCGGGGCCCGCCACAACTTGGAAGAGAGCGGGTGTAGGAGTTACAAGAGTGGCACGAGGGAATTTGGTTGCCATCGACCCGCGCAATCTGCGGGTATGGTTTCCCGAAGGCGCAAGCTTTTGGGTGAGGTTATCCATCCGACCGCACCAGCAGGCGCAGAGGGAGAAAAATCAGGAGATAGACAATGGATACTGAGAGAATTTCAAAACTGCTTCACGGGCCCGTGCGTTGCCCCTACTGTGGCAAGCCTGCGCATACGGTAGCAATAGACTTGGAGAGCAAGCAGGCTGAGGTATACTGCCAGAAGTGCGGGACTTTCGAAATCTCCGCGCGGAAGCTGAAGCTTTTCCGGCGTTAATCATCTAAACGAAAGCTGCTGGAGTTACTTCCGACCGCACCAGTAGGCTTGGTTTAGTTTTTGATCTTTGCCTAACTTTAGTGCATACAGAAATTAACCTTTAATCAACCAATATTATTTTGTAAATTCAGGTTGAATGTGCCAGCCCCGTGATTTCACTGACCTCTTCAAGTCCTTTTTTCTCCATAAATGATTGAATCCCCGTGCAAACCTCATTAAAAATTTCCAGTCCTCGATACATGATTCCAGTCCCGATTTGAACTGCGGAGGCTCCTGCAACCAAGAATTCTATCGCATCTTCGGGAGTTATAATGCCACCAGAGCCGATTATCGGAATTTTCACAGTTTTAAAAAGCTCGTAGACCAGCCTCATCGAAATGGGCTTAATTGCCGGGCCTGAAAGTCCTCCAACTTCATGTCCCAAGACTGCCCGCTCTGCTTCTAGATCTAACACCATGGCCGGAATGGTGTTGCTTATGGTAATAGCGTCGACTCCTGCAACTTCAGCTGATTTTGCAACTTTCATGAGGTTAGGAATGTGTGTGTTTCCAGGAAGTTTTACCCAAACAGGAATTTTTGTTTCTTTCTTAACTTCCTTAACAATTTTTTTCGTGAGTTTGGGGTCTTGCCCCATGGTTAGTAGGGTCTCAAAATGGGGGCATGAAAGGTTCAATTCTACCGCGTCAATGTCGGCTCTCCCTATCTCTTTCACGACATCAACGAATTCCTTTTCATTTTCCCCAAATACACTACCTATGACTGTTGCCCCACCCTTCTTTGCAATCTTAATTTCTTCGAGGATGGTTTTGATCCCGGGGTTCGACAGTCCCATGGCATTCAGTAAACCTCCACGAACTTGGACGACCCTCGGCCCGGGATATCCTTCAACAGGTTTTAGGCTCACGCTTTTTGTGACAACCGCTCCCGCTCCTGCATCCCAAACTCGTCTGAGGGAAGCTCCAGTTAGCCCTAAAATGCCCGCCGCCAGCAAGGTTGGGTTTCTTAGATGGAGTTTCCCGAGATTTACTCTCAGGTCGATGCGCGCCATAATATCGGCCTCGTGTATTTAATGAGTTTACGAAGGTGTAAAAAGTGATTGTTACTGTACGTGATGATGGACGCCGGGCGAATAATATAATTTTCATTTGCAGTTTTGCTTTTTCAGGTAGCGGCCACTAGTCGGAGATTAATAAATACAAAAAAACTTAAATTGTTGTGTTTGATGATTAATTATGCTACTTGAGGGTTTTAGTACAAAGAAATATTTGGCTGCTCAGACCCGAGCGCTATTAGACAAAATTAAAGAGTTTGACGAGAAGCTTTACCTAGAATTTGGTGGAAAATTATGCTATGATTCTCACGCTGCAAGGGTTTTACCAGGTTACGAACCAGACACCAAAATAAAGATGTTTCAGAAGCTGAAAAAGAACTTAGAAATGATTTATTGTGTTTCCGCAAAAGATCTCCAAAAAGGAAAAGTGAGGTATGACCTAGCACTGACTTACGATCAACAAACCCTGAAGGACATTAGCGAGCTGCATGAAAAAAACATCGATATTTTTGCAGTTGTAATTACCCGCTTCGAAGGCGAGAGCGCTGCAGAACAACTCAAGCAGCAATTAGAAAATTTAGGCATCAGAGTTTATGTGCAGACCGAAATGAGCGGGTACCCAAGAGATATAGATTTCGTCGTGTCGGATAAGGGATTCGGGGCCCAACCCTACCTAGAAATAAAAAAACCTCTAATCGTGGCCACAAGTCCTGGTGGCGGTTCTGGAAAAATGTCTTTTTGTCTATCTCAGCTCTATCATGATCGCGAAAAAGGTACAAATTCTGGTTTTGCTAAGTTTGAAACTTTCCCGATATGGAACTTACCGCCGGAGCACCCAGTGAATGTAGCCTACGAAGCGGCAACAGCTGACTTGGGTGACAAAGTTATCGTAGATCCATATCATCTGAAGGCTTATGGAGTAACGGCGGCCAGCTACAACCGCGATATCGAAAATTTTGAGATAATGGAAAAAATCCTTAGAAGGATCATGGGGGAAAGAGACTTCAGACGTAAATATCGCTCCCCAACAGACATGGGAGTTAACAAGGCGAAGGAAGGAATAATCGATGACGCGGTCGTTGCGGCGGCGGCGAAACAAGAAATAATAAGACGCTATTTTCAGTACAAAAGAGGCTTTTTGAGAGGTATTGAAACAAAAGGGACCGTCGAAAGAGTCGAAGCACTGATGAAAAAAATTGGGTTGAAAGTTGAAAATAGAAGAATTGTGCTGCCAGCAAGGAATGCTGCGCTAGAAGCGGAAAGAGTTGGAAAGGGGCACAAAGGGGTATTTTGCGGTGCGGCAATCGAACTGCCGGATGGTAAAATTGTCACAGGGAAAAACTCACCACTTTTGCATGCGGAGTCTGCAGCTATATTAAATGCCGTAAAAACACTGGCAAACATTCCTGACGAAATTTATCTGTTATCATCAAACGTCCTTGAAAAAATAACTGAGTTTAAGAAGGTAGTCCTAGACGCGAAATCGGAAAGTTTGAATGTTGAAGAAACTATAATATCCTTGGCCATTAGCGCAGCTACAAATCCTACAGCAGCGGTTGGGATAAAAATGCTCGGGAAGCTCAAGGGGTGCGAAATGCACGTAACCCACGTTCTGAGTAATGGTGATGAGGCGGGGTTAAGAAAATTAGGATTAAACGTGACAACAGATGGAAAGCCAACGGTGAGGTACGTTTCTTAATTTCGCTTTTCTTCGACAGGTTAAATGAAATATGACTCTTAGAGAGCCCCATCAAAGCAGGGGGTCTAGAAGCGAAGTTTTTTCTTACAAATCCTACAAAATGCTGATGATTTTTTGGCCACGTCTGAGATAGAGTTCGAGAAAGACATCACACATTTTAGGTTGGAGCAATGACCGAGCCCGAAGGTGTGCCCGAGCTCGTGAACAGCTTCCTTCGTCGCACGCTTTAGTAGTAGTTTGTAGTTCGGTTTCTCGCCATAATATTCTGACTTGAGGCGGTGGAGCGAGATGAGAGCTACCCTACCCGGGCACTGAGCTTGACCGAAGATGAAGTTGAGGTTGCACGAAGATGTGTAGAGGTCGACGCCGAACACCCCGAGCACACGGTTTTCACCGGTTATTCGATGAAGCAACCGATTGAGGATGAGGTTGGCGTCGTATTGGTTGCGCTGCGCGTTGTAGGCGGCAGACGGTATCCCCAACGAGGCGCCCACGAGGCAGCCATCGACAAGTTTGGCGTAGATTTTTTCGAGTTTGTATGCTAGATCTCTCGGCAGCTTGAGCGGAATCTCGCCCATGGTGACAATTTCGATTATCAAATCCAGTCCACCTAAATTTTTGCACGCTTAGTTTTTCACATTTTGCTTTTTTGTTATATATATAACAAAGGTCTGAGCCACAGCCTTTTAAGGCGGGGAGACAGAATTGAAATTGATCATCAAATCAAGCCAGAATCACCATCAGGCTCATTCTGGCTTTCGAGGGCGTGGTGCCCTTGGAAGGAAAAACACTGCGAGAAGTAGTAGCTAAGCGAATCGGAAAAAAGGAGGTTTCCGTTATGCGAGAGGATATTGGTACGACTAAGTATCTTGTCCACGCCAAAATAGAGGCGAGCGGCGTGGTGGAGCGCCCCGATGTAGTGGGCGCAATTTTTGGACAAACTGAGGGTCTGCTGGGGGATGAGCTAGACCTACGCGAGCTGCTCAAGACCGGCAGGATAGGGCGCCTCAAGGTGAACATCAGCTCAAACCAAGGAAAATCGTCAGGCACGGTAATGATACCCTCGAGCCTTGACCGAGTCGAAACGTCGATCATCGCCGCCGCGCTTGAAACCATCTCTCGGGTGGGGCCCTGCGAGGCGACGATAAAGGTCGAGCGAATCGAGGACGTGCGCGACGCCAAGCGGAGGTTCATCGTGGAGCGTGCCAAGGAGATCCTCGATTTCGTCGAGAAGGCCGCTCCCGAGACCCAAGAGATAGCCGAGAGGGTCAAGGAGTCCGTGCGCCTTGAGGAGATAACCGAATACGAGGGCTTACCCGCAGGCCCGGGGGTGCGGGGTTCAGATGCGGCGATAATCGTCGAGGGGCGCGCCGATGTGTTAAATTTGCTTCGCGCGGGCATCCAAAACGTCATCGCCATCGAGGGGACGAGCATACCCAAGGCAGTAATTGACCTGAGCAAGGACAAGACGGTGACGGCTTTCCTTGACAGCGATAGGGGTGGGGACCTAATCCTGAAGGAGCTGCTCCAAGTTGCCGAAATTGACTTCGTCGCGAGGCCGCCCCAGGACAGTAGCGTGGAGGACCTTACGCGAAAGGAAATAATCAAGGCGTTGCAAAACAAGGTGCCTCTCGAGCACGCGCTGGCCGAGCTCCGAGGGAAGCCCGCACCAGAGGCAGTACCATCCGCCGAAGAGGAGACCCAAGAGCTCCAAAAACTGAAGGGTGTTATCGGCAGGCTGCGCGGTACCCTGAGGGCACAGCTGCTTGACGAAAAACTCGAGCAGATCGAAGAGGTTCAAGTGAGGGAACTAAAGGAACTACTGCCCAAGGTTTCGAACGTTAAAGCCGTGGTGTTCGATGGTGTCGTGACCCAAGAGCTCGCGGACATGGCGGCCGAGCGCGGCGTGCAATACGTGGTCGGAATGCGCTCGCGCGTCGAAGTGGCGCCAACAAACGTGCGCATCCTAACAGTGGAGGATTTTCGAAAGTTGAGGTACCGAAGATAGCTAGTCCTTGGCTTCGTAGTCCATTACCACGGCCGCTTCGCCGTCCTCGTAATAGTAGGGGATCTCCCCCCGCTGCCGAAAGCCGAGCTTTAGGTAGAACCGCTGTGCCCCAACGTTGCTCTTCCGCACCTCTAGCCGCACGAGTTTCACTCCCTTCGCGCGGAGGCGACCAATGATTTGCTCCATGAGGGTTGAGCCGACGTTCTGCTTTCGGTAGGGTGGGTCAACGCCGATGGCTAAAATGTGACCCATCATTTCCCATCGGATTACCCCAATCACGTAGCCCACCACTTTACCGTCAGCTTCGGCCAATAGAAATCCATCGGGGTGCATCGTGTATAGGTGGTTGAGCAGGCTTAACGGGTAGGGATCCTTAAAGCACTTGTACTCTATGCTCAAGATTGCCTGCATGTCGATTGGATTTAGATCCCGAATTCGAATGGACCGTTGGGCCACCACAGAGGGGCACCTCAATTATGTTTTAAGCAACCATGGATAAAATCATTTGGATATAGCATGATAACGCCAAAGACTTGTGAACAGAAATTTGGATATTCGACGGCTCATGTTTTGGGTGAAGCTTGAGGCGTGAAAAAATGGGATTGTTTGATCGAATCCGAGATGCTATGGGGGTAGGACCGCCGAAACCCCCACCAAGATTTGAGCCATTTGAAGCCGTTGAAGAACGGAAGGGGTCTTACGCAAATTTCGAACGAGCGCTTCAGAAATACGGCTTGATCATGCTCATAGTAGGTAAACGCGGGGGTGGAAAAACTGCGCTCGGGATGCAGTTCCTAGCTTGGTTTAACCACGTTGCTCGGCGGAGATGTTACGGGATTGGATATAACGCCGCAAAGTTGCCGCGATGGATCCACAAGGCGAACTACATTGAGGATATTCCGAATGACTCTGTTGTGCTCGTCGACGAAGCCGCGATTTTATTTTTCTCGCGTGAGGCAATGACCCCGATGAACAAAATGCTTACCAAGCTAATGGCGATCGCACGCCATAAGAACCTGTCAATGGTGCTCATAACTCAAAGCTCGGCCCTGATCGAGATTAACGTGCTTCGCTTGGCAGATGTACTTCTGCTTAAGGAACCATCACTGCTTCAGGCAAGGTTTGAACGAAAGGCCTTGCAGGACCTCTTCTCCGCCGCCGACAAAACGTTTAAAAAGATAGATGGGTCCGTCAGCCATTTCTATGTATACTCCGATGAGTTCGAGGGGCTCGTGCGTTACAGCCTGCCTTATTTCTGGAACGACAGCATAAGCCGCTCCTTCCGGGAATTCCGCGGCAGGTAACGAGTGTCTAAGATATTTGAGGTTCGCAAATGCGGGTGGTCCACAAAGATTTGAAACATGGAAAAATCAAGCTCGTAGTCGAGACACTTGACGATTTTTGGCATCTCCAGCACTTAGTCGAACCCAACGACATCGCGACTGCTCAAACTTGGCGCCGGGAGCGGGAGGTTGGGGATAAGCTCAGGCCGGAACGGCTCAAGAAGCGGCGCGTAACACTATCCATTCGCGTCGAAGAAGTCGAGTTTCATAAACATGCAAACCGCCTTCGCCTGCTGGGCACTATCCTCAGGGGCCCCGATATCGGAAAACATCACTCCTTCAGCTTGGAGTTTGGGTCTGCACTTGCCATTACAAAAAATTGGCGACCGGACCACCTCGATCGCATCAGGGAGGCCGTTCGAGCCAGTCGCCGTCCACGTGTCCTACTCGTAGCGCTAGATGATGTTTCAGCAGAGCTCGCGTTGGTTCGTCAGTATGGGCTAGATGAGATTGGCATGATTTCTCGAGCGAAAGTGGGCAAGCGCTACGAAGTCGAGCGGGAAGCGGACGAGCGAAAATTCTTCCATAAGCTTGCTGCGGCGATGAACGACATCATCTCTCGCGAGAGCGTTCGAGCTGCCATAGTTGCTGGTCCTGGATTCACCAAGGATACATTCGTAGAGTTTTTGCGTGAGAAATATCCAGAACTTATCTCTAAGGTAAAAAGTGACAACATAAGCTCGGGGGGCAGAGCCGGACTCTACGAGATTGTGCGCCGAGGGCTGGTTGAACGGGTATCACGCGAGAACCGTGTTTCATTTGAGACATCGTTGGTCGAGCAGTTGATGATGGAAATCGCGAAGGGTGGGCCCGCCACCTATGGAGAGGCAGAGGTCAAGCGAGCTGCGTCGCTCGGCGCTGTCGAGAGGCTGCTGGTCGCGGATGAGCTGCTCCGACGAAATCGAGCTGGCGTCGAGGGAGTGCTAGAACAGGCACGAAGGACGCGAGGAAAAGTAATAATTGTCAGCACCGAGCACGATGCGGGTAAACAGTTAATAGCACTTGGAGGCATCGCCGCATTGCTGAGATTTAAAGTGTAATAAAAAATTAAGCAGCTCGAATGCCAATAAATAGTAAATCCCACCTTGATCATTTACAAAGTGATCGAACAAAAATCTATTTACGCATGCAGCTCTAAAGAAAATTCGAAGAGGTGAACGTATGTTGGAGGGTATAGTTGGAGATATACTAAACTTCTTGCACCAGTTGGAACCAGTTATCCTCGTCATCGTTGGGGTTATTATATTCATATTTGCAGGCATGGCGAAGTGGCTGATAAGGTTGGCGGGAGCTGGAATATTCGTCTACGGACTACTGGTTCTCTTGGGATATCTTTGAAGACAAGTACTGGGCGCTATTAAAGCCAAATTGAACACGGAGATAATCTCGGCTCGATAACCTAACCTCTCAAACTTTATCTAATCCCGTCTAAAACCATTTGTGATTGTCATGACCGCTGTCCCGATTTATGGGACTCCAGCGTTAGTCGTGAGCATCGGGCGCGAGCGTACGCTAGTAGTTGCCGACCTTCACCTAGGCCTAGAAGGAGAGCTCGCGAAAAAGGGCGTTTCGCTGCCCAGTCAAATTCCTAAGGTCAAGGAGCGGCTTCTTGAACTCATCGAGCGGCGAAAGCCCGACCGCCTGATTTTTCTTGGGGACGTGAAACACAACGTTCCCATCGCCAGCTGGCAGGAATGGCGCGAGATCCCCGGATTCTTCGAGGAACTAACGAAGCTAGTTCGCGTCGAGGTCATCCGCGGGAACCACGACGGCGGGCTAGATGGTATGGTGCCTAAAGGCGTCATAATCCATGGTGCCAAAGGTATCGTGCTCGGTAAACGCCGTCGTATAGGGCTGATGCACGGGCATACTTGGCCTTCGCCCGAGTTGCTCAACACAAAACTTATCGTGGCAGCGCATAACCACCCTGCGGTCGAGTTCCGTGACGAACTAGGAGGGCGAACAATCGAGCCCATTTGGTTCCGGGCTAAGCTAGATGCATCGAAGTTTCCGAAGAAGGTTAGGGGGCATATCAAGGGCGAATTACCAGAGCTACTCGTGATGCCAGCGTTCAGCGAACTCGTGGGAGGTGCTGCAGTGAATCGAGGGATACCCAAAGAATTGATCGGGCCAATGTTCAAAGCCGGTGCCGTGAAACTTGAAAAAGCCGAGGCTTACTTGTTGGACGGCACTTTTTTGGGCGAGGTGTGTGATTTGAGGAAGTGAAAAGGTACCCTCTCTAAAAGTTTTTATATTGGTGCGACATTAAGCTTCGGGGGAATTCTACGGTAGATGTGCTCATTATCGGGGCAGGTCCCGCTGGGCTATTCGCAGCATACGAGTTATCAAAAAATTCGAAACTTTCCGTAACCGTCGTTGATTGGGGGAAGGAAATCGGGAAGCGCAGCTGCCCTGCTGTTGAAACTGGAACATGCATAAGTTGCAAGCCATGCCACATCATGTGTGGCCTAGGCGGTGCAGGAGGCATGTCGAGCGGCATCCTCAACCTTCGCCACGACATCGGCGGAGATCTCAGCAAGCTCACGAAGAGCGTCCCGAAAGCCGAAAAACTCGTCAAGGAAGTGGATGACCTCTTTGTCGAGCATGGTGCCCCTAAGAAAGTCCACGGCACGAGCTCTAAGGAAGTACAAGAACTCACGAGGCGTGCAGCTGCAGCTGGCGTTCGATTTATTCCAATCCTCCAGCGCCACATAGGCAGCGAGTACCTACCTGACATCACCAACTCATTCAGGAACAAACTTGAAAAGCAGGGCGTAAAATTCATGCTCAACTCAAAAGTCGAGCAGATTGGAAAAGGTGAGGTCGTCTTCAAGGGGAAGCGGATCCACGCTAAGTACATTCTCGCGGCCCCGGGGCGAGTGGGGGCTGATTGGTTCGCGGAACAGGCAAGAAATCTAGGGGTAAAGCTCACCCACGGTCCCATTGATGTCGGGGTACGTGTGGAGGTGCCGGCGGTTGTCTATGAGCCTGTCGTCAAGGTGAACCGCGACCCGAAATTTCACATCCGCACAAAAACTTTCGATGATTTCGTCCGCACATTCTGCACTAACTCGAAAGGTTGGGTCATGGAGGAACGCTACGACGACCACGTTGGCGTAAATGGGCAGTCTCTTCGGGCGAAGAAATCGCAAAACACCAACTTCGCACTTCTCGTCCACATAGAACTCACGCAGCCGGTCACCGACACCACGGCATACGGACAGTCAATCGCTTACCTTGCGACAACCATAGGTGGCGGACGCCCGTTGCTCCAACGCTTGGGCGATCTGCGCTCGGGAAGGCGGTCGACTTTGGAGCGAATTGAGCGAGGGCATGTGACGCCAACTCTCAGGAGCGTAACTCCCGGCGATATTTCGATGGCTTTGCCGGGACGAATCGTGAGGGGCTTAACCG
>JAOUPD010000096.1 GCA_029880065.1 Hadesarchaea archaeon | reverse complement strand
AAAAACACTATTGATCTAACTATATAGTTCAACCTCGATTGTCTGCCCCTTCTCAAAACTTTCCATAGCCTCAGGAACGAGAATGAACCCATCAGCGCGCGTCATCGAGCTCAGTATGCCTGACCCTGTGGCTCGAATCGGCTCAGCCAAGAGTTCATCTGCTTCACTCCAGATCCGCACTCGTACCACGTCCACGCGCCCCAACGCTTGTTCGAACGACACCATCTCAGAATCCAGAGGTTTTACTCGCGAGAGTACGAGCTTCAAGGCATCCTTGAGCTTTGTGTAACTGGCGAAGCCACGCATTCTAACTCGCATCTCACTCACGTGCGTGCTTGATGATGTGCCCCAATTCGGGAAGGATGAGTTTCATCGCGACTTCTACTGCGTTCGGGGCCCCAGGTAAGCAAAAAACAGGCTTCCTCTCGATGAGGCCTGCAGTAGCTAAGGTCAAAAGCGCCGCCGTGCCGACCTTTTCATAACCGACGCGCCGCAGGATTTCACCGAATCCCGGCAATTCCTTTTCGAAGAGAGGGCTCAACGTTTCGATTGTGACATCACGTCTTGCTATGCCAGTGCCGCCTGTCGTTATCACGGCATCGATTTTTTTGTCCGCGATGAACTCTTGGACCGCTTTTTTTATCTTGCGGGAATCATCTGGGACTATCGACCTAGTCGTCTCGTGCCCGACCTCGCGCGCGCTTTGTTCGATGAGTTTTCCAGAAACGTCTTCGTCGCGTCCTTCGCGCATCGCCGCCGCCCGAGTATCGCTCACGACAAGGACTGCTATCATCAGGTGTTTTGGCGCCCCCCTGCGGTGCTCGATTACGCTCAACCTTTCACCTTCTTTAACACGCGAATATCTTCAATCGAAGTCGTGGGGTATTGTCCGGCCTCGTCCTTTTCCAAGCTTTTCACCATGTCCCAGATTGTGAGCAGTGCACCCGTCACGCCAACCAAGGCTTCCATTTCGACTCCGGTCTGCCCCGTGCTCTTAACCTCGACTTCGACGCGAATCCCCTGCTTTTCCGACTTAAAAATTACATCAGTTCCTGTAATTGTAATTTTGTGGGTTAAGGGGATGAGTTCCGGAGTGCGCTTGACCGCCAAAATCGCAGCGGTCTGGGCCACCGCCAGCACATCGCCCTTGGGCACCTCGCCCACATTAATCCTTTGGAGCGTTTCGGGTTTCAAGCGGATAAAACCGCTTGCTCTCGCCACTCGGGATACTGATGGCTTTGATCCGATGTCGACCATCTTGACCATCTGACCACGCTAAAGCATTACCCGACGAGCAATAAAAGTTTAGGTCCTTTTCTTGAGGCGCTTCCGCCAAAGTCACAGCCTAATCAACCCACAAGTCGCTCGATCGCGCAAGGATCAAAAGGGTGAAAAAAGTCGCCCAGGGGTTCGAGGCCCGCCTAGTAATGCATGGGAGTTAGGTGAGGCTCCTCGATCGAAGACCAAACATAGTTCTTGCCCAGTTTCATGCGCTTCGCGCGACCGGAGCTCTCTAGCTGGCGAAGCACGCGATTGATTTCCCGGACTTTCCAATCCAAGATATGCGCTAGGTCCGGGGCACGAAGGGCACCGTGGCGGCGGAGGATGTACTCGATTATCTCCAACCTTATCGTCGCTGGCCAACTTTCTTCCTCCTCTTCCTCCTCGATGAATTCTGGAAATTCCTGCATAAATGCACCAATTTTTAATCTGGTGGCTGTGTTCAAAAGACTTGTGCTATGAGTAACAAATATTTTAAGCGCAAATCTGAGGTGATTGGGAAAAAAAGTGTCTGATACTAGCACAAACGCTTCCTAGGACATGTGCACAGCTCTAAAGCCACAAAATGTGAGACTAGAGATAGGGGCTCAAAAGAGGTATTCATAGGGATGTTTGAATGATAACCTAGATGGATTTGGCCCAGAAAAAAATATCGGAGAGAGCTAGAGAAAAGGGGTAGCTGCAAGGGAAGCTGCAAATAAGATTGCTAAGGAAAGAGTAATGAAAACGATGAAAAAGGAAGTGATGTTATGAATATTGCAATATTTTTTTTGCTTCTTCAAACATTCTCTCAAAGTCACTCTTTTTGAGGGCATTCCCAATATCGATACCCGGGCACTTCTCCGAAAACTCGAACTTATAGCCGTTGCTGCCCTTTTTGAGCGAGAACGGGTAAAAGCGGCAGATGAGCGGCCTAATTTTGTAGATCCTACAAGCTTTTCCATAGAGGAAGACGCATTTTCCCCCTCTTTTTTTCATTCGGTAGCGGTAAGGCTGAACGCTCAACGAACGGGAGGCGAACGAGAGAGGTCTTGATCCCGTTGCTTTAGATATTCGCTTGACTTCGGATTCAAGCAACAAGATATTTCGCCCACGATGTGAACCATCGCCGCAGCACTTGGCACATCGCTGGCATTCGAAATGCAGATTTTTGGGGTAACGTAGGTTCATCTATCTCCTACGTTACTTTAACGTGGCTGAATTTAATCTCTTTCTTTTGATCTATCGCTGGCACATCTGCAGGAAATACTCGTGCAATCTTGTGTCTGGCGTTAGTTCTGGGTGGAAAGCTACGGCGAGCAATTTGCCCTGCTGTACCGCGACGATTTTTCCTTGAAACTTGGCCAAGATTTGAGCATCCCCCCAGACCTCCTCGACCGCTGGCGCGCGGATGAAGACTGCGCTATAGAACCTCTCACCTAAGGCCGGTATTTCTAGGTCCACTTCAAACGACTCGCGCTGCCTGCCGAAAGCATTCCGAATTACGGAGATATCCATCAGTCCCAGTAACGGCTGCTCGGTCCGCATAACCTGCTCGTCCCCCCGCTTAGCTAATACGATGAGGCCGGCACAAGTACCTAAGATTGGTGTGCCACCGGCTGCGAGCTGCTTGACTCGCTCGAAAAGGCCCGTCCTGAGCATGAGTTTGCCGATCGTCGTTGATTCTCCACCTGGGATGATGATGCCATCCACGCGCTCAAGCTGCTCAGGACTGTCGACCCAGACCACCTCGCTCTCGATGCCGAGTTTTTGCATCGCCCGCTTCGTCGCCTCGAGGTGCTCGCTCACAGCGCCTTGGAGGCCAATGATGCCTATCTTCATGATTGCCACATATCCAAGCTAATCTATAAAAAGTGGGTGTTCTTAGACGCCCCTTGCCTGCAATTTCTCCGATTCCTTAAGCGTTTTGATGTCTATCCCGCGCATAGCTTTTGGTAATCCCTTGCTCGCTTCTAACAAGACTTGAGGGTCATCATAGTACCTCGTTGCCTCTACAATCGCTTTTGCCATACGTGACGGATTGCTTGATTTAAAGATACCCGATCCAACGAAGACTCCGTCTACGCCTAATTGCAGAACCATCGCACTATCAGAAGGCGTCGCGATACCCCCAGCCGCGAACCAGACCACAGGTAAACGTTGCAGTCTTGCTATTTCTTCAACCAACTCAACTGGCACTCGGTACTCCCGCGCCTTTTCCTCGAATCCATCGCGCGATAATCCAGCCAGCTCGGCTATCTGCCTTTTTGTCAGCTTTATGTGGCGAACCGCTTCAACCACATTGCCAGTACCTGCTTCACCTTTTGTTCGGATCATCGCGGCCCCCTCGTCTATTCTTCGCAGCGCTTGACCCAAATCGTAGGCGCCGCAAACGAATGGGACTTTAAATTTATGTTTGTCTACGTGTGCTTCTTCGTCAGCAACTGTAAGAACTTCACTTTCATCTATCAT
>JAOUPD010000026.1 GCA_029880065.1 Hadesarchaea archaeon | reverse complement strand
ACAAAAAACATTAACGACATTCCTAGTGTGAAGAACATTCCAATCCAGAATCCTTGCCCCGCGAGATTCTTTGATTTATCCTCAGAATCTTTCTGCATTGAGCCAACATAAGAAATCATCGCAACCAATAAAGCAATCGAACAAGGTGATAACGCAGTGAGGATGCCTAATGCAAAAATGCCTAAAAATGTTGTACCGCCAGAAATCTCTCCTTCAAATCCCTGCCATCTCCCTTCCGCAATATCCTGAATGTCCTGAGCTAATGATTCAGCGGTTTGTACATCATCAAGTTTTCCTTTCCCAATACAATATACATGATAAACTCCTACCACGTTTTGATTGTCGTCGATTAAAACAAGTGTTGGATTGGAAAATGCACCGTTAATTTTCCAATAATCTTGATAGAGCTTTGCTACCGGATACGGGCTGAAGTCTTCAACCCAATGCCAAATTACGTTTATCCCATAATCCTGCTCAGCGATATCCTTGCCGCTGATAGAATAGGGATTATTCCTAATGTTAACGGTTATAATTCTAACATTATCAATCGATTGAGCGAGATTTTCTAGTTCTACTAGCTGCCCTTTCATTTCCGCCTCACATTCAATACACAACGGTGATTCCAACCCTGTAAAATGAAGAATAATAACATATCCCTTATAATCACTCAATGAAAACTCAGCTCCATTTTCATCAACAGCTGTAAAATCAGGCGCAGGCGTTACTTCATACTGATTTCCCCCAACCAAGGGCGAAAAAAGAGATAAAACAAAGACAGCAGGAATAATAAGAAATAGTATATGGAAAACTTTCTTCATTTTATTCGCCGCTGTTTATGTGATAATAGTAAATCGCATCTTTTATCCATCCTTCAAAATCAGATTTGTCCATGTCCCCCTCCCAGCCATGCCAACAATATTCGATACTGCCGTTGTTGTCGATTGAAGTGATAATGGCGGTCAAAGCGATATAATGTGGAGAATCATCAGGATCATATGCGATCGCTTCATAACATTTACTTTCAACATCTCCCCCAAGCTCCAAATCCAAATCATAAAATTTTAGACTATCTTTGTATTTGTTTCCAAGTTCAATTACTCTATCTGCTTGGGGCTGGCACCAAGCGCAACCCGTACGATGTAATACCAGCAGAACACAACTATTTTTCAATGAATCCAATACCCACTGAGGATGACTAACAGGTTGACCACTCTGTGGATGACCCGGTGGATAAGTTACCCAGAAATTATCTGCTCCAGTGCCGAGAGAATGCAAAGGCGTATAACTTTCCAACCAAGATGAATTATTATCCACTCCAGGTGGGTTATTAGAAATAATAAACAGCGCTATGATAACAACAGAAAGAACTGACGGTAACAGAACTTTCAGCAACATAGCTTTGGGATTCATTTTAACCCCCTTCACTACCAAAAGCGATGGGCCTTCCGCAAATGTTTTTCTTCAGCCAATGTATCATCTCCTTTTGCTTATTGTGCCCCGCTACCTCAACCACTTTTCTATCTCCTCTCTAGTTGGGATTCTTCCCGCAGATTTCACACTGCCGTCTATCACCACCGCAGGCGTTGCCATTACACCATATTCGATTATTTTACCAATATCTGTGATCTCTTTGACTTCCGCTTCCATCCCGAGCTCTTCTATGGTTTCCTTCACCCTTTTTTTGACAAACTGGCACTTTGGACATCCGGGGCCCAATATTTCCACTTTTTTCATTCCAACACCTCCTTTTATCCAACTAGCATTCCATAAATGATGCCAAGCATGGTTGAAAACATCACAACCAACGCTATGTAAACGCTAGTTTTTCTTGCGCCAATAGTCTTCCACACCAAAAGCATGTTTGGGAGACTCAAGGATGGTCCGGCAAGAAGCAGGGCCAACGCGGGACCTGCACCAATGATGCCTTGGGTGTATCCAAAGAGGGTGCCGACTATGGGGACTTCAAGCAGCGTCGGCATGTACAGTATTGCCCCGATTATCGAAGCGATGAAGCAAGAAAAAATTAGATTTCCACCCAACACACCCTTTACTGCATCGTACGGCATGAAGTATCCTATCACCCCGGTTATGAAAACGCCGAGTAGCAGGATTGGTACAAGTCTTTTAGCCAACCACCACGTTTCATGTCCCCACGCGCTAACTTCATCCCGCGAATAGTGGAACTTCACGATCGCCAATGTCGCAATTATCAACGCGCCGACGATTACAGCTTTTAAGGTCAGGGGGATGTACCCAGAGGCTGCGATTAGCAATATAAGCACAAGGAATGCAAAGAAGCCAAAACTCACATACCAAGCCCTTCTTTTTGAATCCCCATTGGGGTTTGTCTCGATGGTTGATATGGGGACAGAGGCCTCATTTTTTTCTTTTCTCCCAAACACAGCGCCCATGACCAACCCTATCACTATTGCCACCGATATCGCACCAACTGCTCTTGCAATCCCGAGGCCTATGCCGAGAACACTTGCCGTCAGAACTATAGCTAAAAGGTTGATTGCGGGCCCAGAGTATAGGAAGGTTGTTGCGGGTCCTATGCCGCCTCCTCTCTTGTAAATACCCGCGAACATGGGGAGCACAGTACAACTACAAACGGCCAGAATTGTACCAGAAATAGAAGCCACACCGTGTGAGACCCATTTCTTTACTTTACTGCCAAAGAATTTCAGTATCGTCCCCTTTGAGATAACCGCCGCGATGGCGCCCGCGATGAAAAAAGCCGGAACTAAACATGTCACCACATGTGCTGAGAGGTACTCCCCAAGCTGCTCTAAACCAGCCCATAATGCCTCCAATAGACCACTCATTCTCCCACCCTCAAATATATGAATTTAAATTCATATGAATAGTTTAAATATTTTTTCTTTAGATATGAAAGTTGGTCGGTGAACAAAAAAATGGAATTTCCATGTCCTGCTAAATAACCAAACACTTGACTGAACCAAAATTTCTATATTTGCCTTGGTCATTGTAGAATTGATATTTATGGAGATTGTGTTAGTCGGCCGCTCGAACGTTGGGAAATCGAGCGTGATCAAGCAGCTCACGGGAAAGCGGGTTAGGGTGGGTAAGCGGCCCGGGGTTACGCGCAGGCCTTACCGCTATCGATGCGGCGAGCTTGAACTGATTGACATGCCGGGCTTCGGATTTATGGTGGGTGTCAGTCGCGAAAGGCGGGAAGAGATAAAGACGAGTATTGTGCGCTACTTGGAGCGAAATCGGCGAAGAATTCTGTTTGCACTCGAAGTGCTCGATGCCCGCGCTTTCGGCGAAATCGTAGAACGGTGGGAAAAACGGGGTCAGGTACCCTTAGATGTTGAGATGTTTCAGTTTTTACAAGAACTCGAACTCAACCCAATCGTTGCCGTGAACAAAATTGACCTCATTTATCCTGAGGAGCGGGACGCCTTGCTCGACAACGTATGTGAAAAGCTCGGTCTCCCCCTACCTTGGCGCCAGTGGCTCGATGTCGTAGTTCCGATTTCAGCCAAGACTGGTGAAGGAGTGAAGACTTTGAAGAAACTCCTCAGGCAAAGGTTACACGAGATAGGTCGAGAACACTTACTCAACTGGTTGAAATAGTCATCATTTTTAACTCGAAAAGATACCCTTACTAGGTTTTCAGGATGAAAAAACGGGAATATAAACCACGCTTCACGTACGATGTCGCTAAGTTCGCTGCAGTGCTGGTCTCAGTGGCCTCAATATTCGCGACCATAAGCTGGGTTATGTCGGGCATGGCCGCTAGCAAGGCAGATGAAAAGCAGTGGGCGGCCATCGGTTTCATGGTGTTACGGTTGGAAGCTACGAACACGGCATCGAACAAACTGTTAGAGGCCCATACTTATACGACACAAGCAGCAGTGTATTTTACACAAGCGGACGCTGAAAACGAGAGCTCCGAATTGGCCGAATATTTGGATAATCTTGGTTATCTTGAAATGGCGATGGCGAACTTAAGTTTAGGAGAAGCGGAAAATGCGCAGGAGAACGCTCAGGCGTACTACGAAAGTTACTCTGCGGCATTAGACATGTCAAAAACTGTCTCAGGAACTGCGGATAAGCGGTCAACATCAGCCCTGCTTTTTGCACTGTCTGCACTCATCGGTTCCAGCTGCGTACTCCTGAAGCGAAAGGAGATTCTTTATCTTGGTTTTCCAGTCTTACTTGTCGCGATGTTTTACTTAATTTCCTCATCAGTCTAAGAGGAGAAAAATGGAAATCAGCTTTGCAGACCCTTAACAAGTCCTAGATTCCATAAAAATATCGCATCTAGTCGACTTTTAATTTCTGTTCATTCGCAATCTCGAGAAAACTCTTCGTGACTTGCTCCACTTTTTCTCTCGACAAGCCATAGGGGTTGAGCTTGAAGTGCTTCGTGAGCCCGGGCTGCAGCCCGACGATTCCCCTGCGCTTCAGCTCATCGTACAAAAAGAACCCGCGCCGTTTGTGAGTCTGCGATGCCTTGTAAAATCCATCCGACTCCATGTGAATCAGGGTGTGCTGCTTGGGTTTGACCCCCAGCTGTCGGGTTCCCTCGATCCGCTCCAGCTGTTCGACGAGGTATCTTGCTTGCTCCAATTCTTGGGGCCAGCGCTCGACCCGCTCGACCACGTGAGGGAATGAAGCCATCAGCGAGATGAGCGGCGCGCCCATTACCGTGCAGCCCAGCAGTGCATACTCTTTGAGCCCGAACTTGCGCTCGCTCCAGTCACCCACGACTTTCGATCTAGCCAACATCTTGTCAACCAGCTCCTCCTTGAGCGCCAAGATGCCGGTTGGGGCGCTCGCCGCCCACGACTTGTGTCCGCTCGAGACGATGATATCCGCGCCCAGCTTTTTTCCATCGATTGGCATCACCCCCGCCGTGTAAGCCGCGTTCAGCAGGAAGGGTACTCCATATTTTTTACATATTTTCCCCACGGCCGCGGCGTCGTTCAGGTTGCCGTAGAGGTAATCAACGTGGGTGAGCAGCACCACCGCGGGGAGCTTTCCAGTCTCTCGCTTGACTTCCTCTATTTTGTCCGCGTACGCATCCAAGTCGAGCTTGAACTCAGGAGGGCCGCCGTGGGGAACCTCCTTGATCTTGAGCCTGGCCAGTTCAGCAGCTATGTAGGTTGAGTAGTGAGCAAGACTGTCGACGACCACGTAGTCACCGGGTTCCCCCAAGGTCGTGAATGTTATGAACTTCGCCTCCCTGCAGCGCGTAACCACTCGAGCTACATCCATGTTCAAAAATTCAGCCAAGTCCCGCATGAACTGGGCTATGGGGGGGCGCTCGATTGCGTCGAGCCTCGCTGCTTTCGGCGGGCACCAGTCGCAGGTCGAGTAACCGTCACCGAACTCAAGCAGGGCCTTCCGCGCCTCTGAAGTCAGCACTCCTCCTCGCTGGATGGGATTAAGGTTGATGTAGTGCTCTTCCTTGAACTCGCGCTTCAGACCGAGGTATCGCCCAAGCCTTTCCTTTGGTATCCGCGGCATACCCATCTCACCTGTTCTGTCTGCTGCATACTTGGCAGCTAGGGTCTCGGTTGACTTCTATCTCGTCGAAGTTCATATCCATGCCGTTAAATATCAACATTCTACCTACGAGGGGCTTGCCCATCCCCGTTATAAGCTTTATCGCCTCCATTGCCTGCAGGCACCCTATCACACCGGGAGTAGCTCCGAGCACCGAGAAAAGAGGTTTCTTCGGTGGTTCCTTGGGTATTGCACACTTCAGGCATGGCCTCCCGCCTGGCAGGATTGTCATTAGCTGCCCCACCAACCCTTCGACCGCACCATGGATGAATGGGACGCGGTTTTGCACGCATGCCTCGTTAAGCAAATAACGTGTGGGATAATTGTCCATACCATCAACCACGGCATCCACCCCTTTGGTGAGCTGGTCCACATTTTCGGAAGTTATCTGCTCAAATATGGCGTCGACTTTGATGTTTGAATTAATCGCTGTCAACTTCTCGGTGGCAGATTCCACTTTTAACCGGCCTACATCTGGCCCCCAGTGCAACACCTGTCGATTGAGGTTGCTGAGTTCCACTCGTTGCGAATCTATAATTGTAAGGTGGCCAACTCCTGCAGCGGCCAAATAACTCGACGCTGGGCTCCCGAGTCCACCAATACCGGCCACAACTACGTGGGCGACATTTAACTTGCGCTGTCCGGTCTCGCCGAAGCCACTAATAATCATCTGGCGGCTGTATCTCCCAAACTCCTCTAGCGTAAGCTAACCCCCAGCAACTGGTGGAAATATCGCCACTTCATCCCCATCTTTCAGTGGCGTGTTGAATTCTTGAAGAAAATCTAGCCTTCTGCCATTCACCAAAATGTTTACAGTTTTGCGGAGTTCTCGCGTGTTGGAAGAGTAAAGTTGTTCCGCAAGCTTCTCTCCAAACCTGCGGACGAGCTCGTCAAGGAGGGAAGTGATGTTGTTTACTCCCTCGATGCTCGCCTGTCTTTTCCCGGTAGCTTCACGAAATCCCGCGAAGAATTTCACGGTGATTGCCATCTATTTCCCATTTCACATTGAAGTTCTATGAAATTAATGCCTACTCTAGCCCGTAATCTTGATATTTTTTCCGGGTGTTTGAGAGTTCTTGAAATTCTGGTGACACCTGAATTATCTCAGGGAGCTTGCCCCAAGTGCCAATGTGTTCTCTCCTCATGATCAGACAGCCCCTAATTTCTTGAATGCGCTTGGCCCGGCTCAGTCCCTGTTCGATTGATGATTTGAGGTCTTCTCCTCTAACCGCGTTCGCTATTGAGGTAGCTGCCGCGTCCGCCACCGAGGTTTCGCGCGCAACCGCGACGACGGCATCCGCCTGCCCAAAGCTCAACGAGTGACCGATCGTTCCCGAGCTCGTGCATATCCCTATCGGCAACTCCACAGCCCGAACAAGAAATCCTATTTTTCCGGAGCTTTGTGCATCGCCCGCGAAGACCCCCACACGGAAATCTCTAGTGCCAATTATGGTTATGTCCCCTCCGTTTTCCACCAGCACGTTTTCGGTGCCGGCGTTTTGCGCAGCCTCAGCAGCGACCTGTGAGATGGCTCCGGCAACAGCTGCGAAGGGTCCTATCCCTGCGAGTTCACCTGCCCTCAGCATGAGTTCGATGACTCTTGGGTGTTTTCCCTCTAGCTTCAGAGGCTCAAGTGACCATCGAAACTCTGGATGCGCGAGGACGTATCGCTCAATCTCGCTTCGGGCCCGTAGGCTGGCGTCGATTGCAGAATATATCGTCCGCTCATCGTCGCACTTTATATGGAGGTTGGTCTCCTTGAAGGACCAAGTTTGCGAGTACATTTGGGTCACCTAGAACTTCGATAACTTGAGCGCCCGCACCGGGCATGATGGTACGCAGAGTTCGCAGTAAATACACTTGTTCTCTTCGAGTTCGACCGATTTGTCGTCAGTCATATACAGCGCGCCAGTCGGACAGAGTGAGAGACATGCCCCGCAGTCGAAGCATGAATCGCGGTCGAGCTCGATAGCGCGCTTAATCTCTTGGACTTCGACGCCTTTTTGCTTGAACAGCGCGATTGTCTTATCGACCTCCTTGTCAGGAGCATCGATTGAAAGCAGTATCTCTCCACCTTTTGTGCTGAGTTCAGCGTACAGAATATTGGGCAGGATCTCAGTTTTTTTGATTACTGATGCTAAAATGGGCTCTGTGGCTTTCTGAGTGGAGTACCTCAATAGCACCTTTCGAGTCATCTTCCTCGTCCCCCTAACAACTTAGACAGATCCTGATTCGTCAGGATTCCTCTGAGCTCGCCTCGAGCGTTTATCACGGGAACTCCAGAGATTTTATGTGTTTCAAGTCTTCTCGCTACCGCATCGACCGGCTCGTCCTCCTTTGCCGTTATGACCTTGGAACTCAGAACCTCTGACAATTTTTTCTTACCAGTCCCGACTGCAACGGCTATATCCCACGAGGTCGCGATTCCCACGAGTTTCCCTTTGGCATCTACGACCGGGAGATGGTCGAAGTTGTGCTTCGCAAATATCTTCGCCGCGCTGGCAATCGAGTCGCTTGGCTTGGCGGTTACCACCTCTCGTGTCATAATGTCACTGACAAATGGGACGCCTGCGACCTGTTTTATCGGCTTGAACACTTGATCGGTTGGCAGCCCCTCCACGGGTTGGGAAAGGAAGAATCGCTTTTCTTCAATCCACTTCTTTAGGACGCCAGCGATTTCTCTCGCCCGCTTCAGGCTGCTCATAGAGCTGACGAGTACTTCATTACCGTTAATTTCAACCTTCCCAGATTTCAGTTCAACGTAGGTGACCTCCCTAAGGATTGGACGGTCCCTTCGAGGAGTCCCGTAGTCGGTGAGGTCTGTTTTTATCTCCTCATCGCTGACACCAGTTGTCTTTGCGACTCGTTCGTTTATGATTGGAATCGGGATGCCCAGCCCTACGTAAAGTGTGGAGCCGTACTTTTCAATCGTTGCTCCTCTGATGTAACGTGCATCCATTTCTTTTAGGTTCCCAATGGTCATGATGGTCCCCATTGCTTTGGTCGGCGCATGTTGGGTGCCTTCCCAGAAGATGTACCCTTGGGTGCCTCCTAAGAAGATACGCGTCCCGACGCCAATTGTTTCATAATTGGGGTCGTTGTGCAGCGGGCTCAAAGCGCCCGAGCCCGAGTAGGTCACGTTGCCATAGTTCGGCAGCAAGGTACCCATGTAGGTGTAGATCGTTTCATCACGCGAGTTCGTGGCCGCGACGTAGCGCTGGTAGGCGTTACGTGGGTTGCAGAGGACGGCCTGGTTTATGTCATCCTTGGTTATAGTGGTCTCGAGCTCCTTACGTGGGTAGCAATCGGTGCCATACGCGATTGCCCTGACCTCGATTTTTTTACCCCTAATCAAATCTTCGATGACGTGCCCGCCGCCGTACTCAAAGCCGCGGGTCTCGCTGAGCTGGGTGGCGCCTATGTAAGCATCGACGGCCGCAACGCCGGTGTAAGCTTCGACATCGTTGAGCCAGACACGCTGCATTTTGATTGGCGGGTCAGCATGCCCGAAGTTCAACCAAGCCCCCGAGCTGCACATCGCCCCGAAGGTTCCCGTGGTGACGATGTCCACTTCTTTGGCAGCCTCGACTTCTCCCCTTTCCCTCACGATTTCTATCATCTCCTCCGCTGTCACTACCACCGCATCGCCGCGCCTGATCCGGTCGTTTATCTCGGCCACCGACTTGTTTACCTTGGGTTTGGTCAGTCTAATACCCCCGATTTCAGGAACCAGTGATAAATACTGCTATTTATATTTTTTGGATTGAAAAATTACTCACAGGAATATAAAAAAATTAAGATTTTTGGCTCACGAAGAGCCCACAGTAGCAGTGCCCATTTTTTAAATAAAGTTATGTGGAAGGCGAGAGATTTTAAAGCGAGCCGCTAGAAATTAGTGTGGAGGTGGGGGAAATGGTGAACGCGTATAGCTTAATATCCGCCGAACCGGGAAAAACGGCAGAGGTATTCCGGAAAATCAAATCCATCGAGGGTATTAAAAAGGCGGAAACCGTTGCGGGACCTTACGACATCGTCGCCCGTATTGAGGTCGACTCGCTGGAAAAGTTGACCAAAATTATTTTTGGAGAAATTCGGAGCACCTCGGGCGTTACAAATACTACGACGTTGATTGTGGTAGGATTGTAATGGCGCTTGAGATAATCGGTATCGTCGGTCTTCACGGTTCGGGGAAGACTGAAGTGGCTAAGGTTCTTGCTGAATTTAATGTAACGAGTATTCGGATGGGTGACATTGTCTGGGAGGAGGTTAAGCGCCAGGGTCAGGAGATTAACGAATCGACCGTCGCGGCAGTCGCGAATGAGTTCAGAAAGCGCGAGGGCTTGGGCGCGATTGCCAAGCGATGTGTCCCGCTGATTGAGTCCCGGGGCAAGGGAAAGCAGGCGGTCGTCGTTGATGGAATTCGTGGCATAGCTGAGGTTGAAGAGTTCCGTCGCTCCTTCGGAGACAGTTTTCATTTACTTGCGGTTTGGGCTAGCGAACACACCCGCTATTCCCGCGTCGCCTCTCGAGGGAGGGTCGATGATGTGATAGAGTTAAAATCATTTCGAGAGAAGGACCGCCGTGAGCTCAGCTGGGGTTTGGGTGAGGCTTTCACGCTCGCAGATTTCATCATCGTGAACGAGGGAACACTCGATGAACTTCGTAATCGTGCGGTCAAACTTTTTGAGAACTTGGTTGGTGGCAAGGCTTGAGGTTGCAGGTCGAGGTAGAGGTAAAGCCGACTGAAGATAAGGAGAAGGTCGAAGCAGCGGTAAAGAAAATATTCCCCACCCTTGAGTTCGGCCAAAATGAAAATTCACTAGTTGGGGAGTCCATCCGCGCGGAGTCGCTTGATCGATTGCATCAGCTTTTGAGAGAACAAGCCATCCGTGACTCAGCCCGCTCGGTTATGCTCCGAGGCAGGCGAGGCAATGTGGTACAATTCATGTTAAACAAGCAGGTGGCTTTCGTCGGTAAAGTAAGCTTTACAGGAGGCGAGTCCCCGCTCGGCCCCATTGTCGTGAAGCTGGAGGCCCCGGACATCGAACGTTTGATTGATTACCTCGCCCCTCGAACGCGGGAGGGAAAGCCCATCCGCGAGGTCAGACATTGACCAGTAGTGCAAGCAGGGCTCCCAGCAAGTAGTATCCTATGGCATTATAGCCCTCGAGCAGAAAAATTTTCGTCACGAGTTTGGGGGGCTTTCGTTTTAAAAACCTCCAGGGTCTGGCCCCACGATGCATCAAGTAAAGCTCGAGGGGCCCTATAACCGCGAGTACGAATATGATCAAAAGTAGAGCCGTTAAGAAGTCCGAGAACCAGCAGATGATGAAGCCAGCTGGCAGGTATCCAACCCACCGTTCGACCGTTCCAAGCCTCGCGTGGCGCATCGGAACTCGAACGTCGAGTGAGCGGTAATACGCCACGATTCGCTTGAGAGCGAAGACATCGATGATTGGGAGCAGCCAGAGCAGTAATTGTAACATATTTAATAATTTAAAGTTTGATTGTAATGTACCTAATGGAAAGGGTCAGGAATGTATAGGATAATCACTAAAAGGGAAATTGCCTCGAACATCATTTCATTAAAAGTCTCTGCCCCGTTGATCGCAAAGAAGGTCAAGCCGGGACAGTTTATAATTTTGTTGGCTGATGAAAAAGGAGAACGAATACCGGTGACCATCGCCGACTACAATCGAGAAAATGGGTGGATACGCATCGTATTCCAAGTAGTAGGTAAGACTACAGCTCAGCTCTCCCAAATGAATGAGGGGGATGAACTTTTTGCGCTTGTCGGGCCCCTAGGCAATCCATCCAAAATCGAAAAATATGGAACCGTGGTAACCGTAGGGGGAGGAACGGGTATCGCCTGCATATATCCCATAACACGGGAATTAAAAAAAGCTGGCAACCGAGTCATCTCGATCATCGGCGCAAAAACAAGAGATTTGATTATCATGGAGGACGAGATGAGAAAAGCCTCCACTGAGCTCTTGGTTACCACTGATGACGGGAGTTACGCGAGGAAGGGTTTCGTAACGGAGATTTTAGATGAAGTGTTGCGAACGGAGAAGGATGTAAAAAAAGTGTGGGCCATTGGTCCTGCCCCGATGATGAAGGCTGCATGTGAGGTTACTAAGCCATATGGGATAGAAACGATCGTCAGCTTGAACGCCATCATGGTTGACGGAACTGGTATGTGCGGCTCATGCAGGGTTACCGTGAATGGCGAGACGAAGTTTGTCTGTGTGGATGGTCCAGAGTTCAATGGGCATTTGGTTGACTGGCAGGAATTCATGAACCGACTAGCGCGATATGGGCAGCTGGAAAAACTCTGCTTCGAAGCCTACAGAAATGCATGTAGGGAAGAAAATGGCTGAAATGATACCCGCCCCTGAGCGAATGAAAAGGTCTCAGCGTCCGATGCCTGAGCAAGATTCTAGAAAAAGGATTCGCAATTTTGACGAAGTGCCGCTGGGGTATACTACCGAAGACGCCATCTACGAGGCGCAGAGATGTTTGCAGTGTAACCCTCCGCCATGTGTTGAGGGCTGTCCGGCTGAGATTCACATCCCACAGTTCATCCTTAAGATAGTTGAGGAGGATTTCGCTAGCGCATATCTTGAAATATTAAAAACAAATAGCCTCCCCACCATGTGTGGAAGGGTTTGTCCGCAGGAGGAGCAGTGCCAGCGCGCATGTGTTTATAATAAAATGGGCAAGCCGATTTCCATAGGGAGGCTGGAACGGTTTGTCTCCGATTGGGCGAGAAAACATGATACAAAGGAGAAATTGCCGGATAGTAAAAAGAAGGGTAAACTGGTTGCGGTCGTGGGTTCTGGGCCAGCCGGGTTGACTTGTGCAGCAGACCTAGCGAAGATGGGTTATGATGTAACGATATTCGAGGCGCTTCATAAAACGGGAGGTGTTTTAACTTATGGCATTCCTGAGTTCAGATTACCTAAAAAAATTGTGGGATATGAAGTAGACAAAATTAAAGATCTTGGCGTGGAAATAGTAACAGATTTCGTGGTGGGGCTTACAAAAGGCGTCGATGAACTAGCGGAGGAGTTTGACGCAATATTTCTTGCGAACGGCGCTGGCGCACCCCAGTTTATGCACATCCATGGGGAAAATTTAAACGATGTATATTCTGCCAACGAATTCCTGACACGTTCTAATCTCATGAAGGCTTACAAATTTCCCGAATTTGCCACACCCATCAAGGTGGGTAAAAAAGTGGCCGTCATAGGGGGAGGAAATGTGGCTATGGATGCCGCGAGAACCGCTTTGAGGCTGGGTGCGAAGGATGTGCA
>JAOUPD010000025.1 GCA_029880065.1 Hadesarchaea archaeon | reverse complement strand
GGCAGGAGGAGAAAGGTGACCGAGGAAGTCCTCGAGGAGATGAGAAAACTCAGAGAGGCTGGGCTGTCCAAAAGGAGAATAGCCGATAAGCTGGGCCTGTCATACGAGACCGTCCTGAGGTATCTGAGGGAAGAGGGGTTCATCGAGAGGCTGAAGAGGAAGATGGGTCTGAGGTAGTAAATAACTATTATCATTGCACTAACAAACTCCCTTCATTTTTTAATATATGTAAGTATATGATTTCGTGAAGTAATGATAGAATGCGGAAAAAGGTAACTCCTGAAATCGTGAAGGAGATGAAGAGCCTCACCAAGGTGTTGCAGAGCCACGAAAAAGTGATGCGGGAGCTACTCGCCGCTATCGAAAAGGGCGACCGGTGAACGTGCTTTTTGAAATTGGTTCTTTTAAGTCCAAGTGGCGGATGGCAAATTATTTCTTTTTGCGGTACTTTTTCAACTCGGCCATTAGGTTCGGGCACGACCCCCGAGCTTTGCAATCCTCGCACGCGGCATAGACATTCGCCACCATGTCCACGAGCATCTTCAGCTCGCAGTCCTTGGGCCTCTTCACCCTGATGGGCCTTAACCTGTGCATGCTCGCGGCCCTTAATTCGAGCTTCCTGACGCCCAGCCCTCTGTCCCTCACCTCTTTCGCGAGGAGTTCCTGATCGGCGGACCTTATCACTTTGGCTATCACTTCCAACTGGCTGGGCGTGACACGTGTCACGTCGATGAACCTCCGTGCCCTCCCGGAAATTTTCAGGAGCGACAACCTGTAGCTGACCTGGGACCTCTCTATCCCGTAACGCTTGGCAACCTCCTCTTGGGTCCTCCCCGCGTCTATCTCGGATTTGAAGAGCTCCGCCTCCCTGAAGGGGTCGATGGTCCCCCGCTCGCTGTTCTTGCGGTAGTTGATGACCTTTGCCTCTTCCAGCGAAACGTCCCTGATCTCAGCTGGGATTGTTTTCCACGCCAGTTCATTCGCGGCTTTCCATCTGTTGAAACCATCGATGATTTCGAATCTTTTTCCTACCTTGCGCAGCTCCTTCCCTGCCTTGCGCAGTAGAATCTGATCTATCGCGCTTGGACCGTTCTCCCTCATGTCTTCGACCAGTCGCCTGTATGCGCCGGGCGGCATGACGTTCGTGTTATAATCGTTCGGCGCGATATCATCGACTGCAACTTGTGGCAAACAATCCCCTATCTTCTTTTTTTTGCTTGGCAAATTTTTTCACTATATCGACCAAATAATGTTATTTTTTGGCATATAAATATTTTTCTTGTAATAATTATAATAAAAATGGACTTTTTTTTATCGTTATACCCAAAAAAGAGCATAAAGAGACGAAAAGCTGGAGCGCCTGCCTCGGTGCTGAAATCATCAAAAGGTTCGGGCTAAACAAGAGCGACATCGACAGGTACAACCTGAAGTAGATAGAGAACCTCAGGACGGGTTTGGGGAGGGAATCGCGCGACTACGGGTACATAGAGAAATATGGGCAACAGAAGTGCGAGTCGAACGCGCTCTTCAAGAACGACGTAGCGCTGAGCCGGGGAAGAGGGGGAGAAGAAATGATTGGACCAGCGGTAGAAATCTTGGTGCTCCTGCTCCTGACCGCTGCCTTCGTGGCGCTGATCATCGCACTGGCCGTGGCGGGTGTGCTGGGGCTCCTGGCGTTTCGGTCGTGAGGAAGGCGCACAGGGTCGCGGGGGTGGCTCAGGTGGCCGAAGCCAGAAAAGAGTAGATCACGGAAAGGGTAGCCGATTTCATAGGGTGCAAGCTCGACGAGGAAGATGTGTCCTGAACTGACATCGACGGGTAGTTCCTATTTGGGACACCCAACGCCCCAAAACTTTTTCACTCGCCGCAGTCAAGTTTGCACGGTAATCGTTTGCAGGGACCAACTGGGAAAGAACTGTTCAAACTGCGCGCGGTGGCGGACTACCTATTCGGTCGTGGGGTTGGACAGGCGCTTTTTCTCGACGGTATCCAAGTAGTGAAAAGTAGGGGGAGAATTCGTCAAGTTCTATTGGCCGACGAGCCGTTGTGTTCGATTCGCGCCTCCGATGGCTTTATCGTGCTTAATCGAAAAGGGGCCGAACTTGTACATCGGGCACTCAAGCCACCCCGCCTTCGAGTGGTGGTGAGCGACGATGCGGCACCATTTGTAGCGCGGGGTAAGACAGTGTTCGCAAAGCACGTCGTGGCAGCGGACCCGGAGATAAGACCTGCCGAGGAGGTGCTAGTCGTGGATTCACGGGACCGTCTGCTAGCGAGCGGTAAAACCTTATTGACGGGTGAGGAAATGATAGCGTTTAAAGTCGGTAAGGCAGTAGAAGTTAGGAGAGGGTTAGGTGGTATAAATGAACGGATGGAAAAAAAGGAACAAAGGACATTGAGTTAGCCATATTAAACAAGCTCATGAAAAATGTCGAGGTTGGTTGAATGTTTCCCAAACGGATAGACCGGCGGCAGATGGAGCGTGCGATGCGGCAGATGGGAGTTAAGATGGATGAGCTTGAGGGCGTGCGAGAGGTCGTGATCAAGCTCGCCGACCGGGAGATCGTAATATCCAACGCGCAGGTGACGCGCACCGAGATGGCAGGGCAGCGAAGCTATCAGGTGAGCGGGCAGGAGTTCGAGCGGAAGCCAGAGTTCGAGCCGAGCGAAGACGACGTCAAGCTGGTGATGGAACAGGCGGGGGTCGAGCGAGAGGCCGCGATGCAAGTGCTCAAGGAAACAGGTGGCGACATCGCCGAGGCAATTTTGAAGCTGAAAGAAAAAGGTTAGGGAGCGCCTACCGCTCAGCTTACTGCGGATGAAAGGTGAATTGTGTTGAGATCATCCTACTTCCTCCCATCGCACCTGTTTTTAACATAAAATCGTTCGCGTCTACCTCGTCAGGAAGTAGACAATGAGGGCTGTGAGCGAGAGCACGAGCAGTAATGGCGAGGTGACGAAGTAGAACCCGTTACTGTGATATATGTAGATCAGCCAAGATGGCACCTGCGAGAGGTCGACATACTTGCCCAATATGGGAAGCAGCACAAGGGCCGTTCCTATGAGAATCAAAGCAACGCCGAGCCAAGTCAGCGGGTGCATTGTGCCAACCTAAAGCAGTTCACTTCGTTCCACATGGCCGCCACAGTACTTCCGAGCGTAGGTTGCGACCGCTTTGAGAGCCGCCTCAACTCTTTCGCGTGTTACGCCGGGGGCGTTCCAGAGCACGATCAAAGCATTCGATGTTTTTTGCGTTATCATCGCCGCTTTAGAATCGCCGAGAGTGTATGCCGCCAGCAGCTTCTCATCATCGCGCAGGATGATCTCGTCTGGCTTCGGGCTAAGTTTCCGCCCATTTATGAGCTCGAAGGGCTCGGTCTCCGTCGCCAGCTTCGTCACAACTTGCCCCTTTGTCTTGTCGACATCGTAGCTCCCCACCATCACCCAGTGTTCGACGGTCGCGAGCAAACAAGCGTCAACTAAGTTGTTGATAGCCGGAAATCGGTCATCGAGAGCCCGACGGAGCAAATATTCCGGCGCGGGACGATAGCTCGAGGGGTCTGCGCCCATCGTCTTGAAAAATGCGCGGTATGCCTTCACCTCGGCCAAGTCTAGCACGTTCAAAGCCCCATAGCTCGCCTTGAGGTCGCTGAATACCTCGCGCTTTCGCTCGATCAACCCCTCGATGTTCGGCTCGATGGTCAAGCCGCTCACCAATGCATAAGCCGCGATGAAGTCTGGATATTTTTCCTTTACCTTTGGGTCAAGCTTCATCTTCTAACCTCCATCTCTTAGTTATGTCGAACATATTATTAACAATTCTGGCGAACTCCTTGGTGGTTAACATGCGTCCACTTTCGAGAGATTTCTACGAGCGTGACACTGCCACGGTTGCCAGAGAACTGCTGGGGAAAGTGTTCATTCACCGCACGAGCGAGGGGCTCACGAGCGGTAAGATAGTCGAGGTCGAGGCGTATTTCGGCAAGGGAGACCCAGCTTCTCGGGCCTCTCGCAAGCGCACTCGGCTCAACGAGATAATGTGGTGGCGTGGCGGCCTGGCGTTTGTGTATATGGTCCACGCAAACTGGTTGTTTAATGTCACGACCGAGCGGGAGGGGGTGCCGGGGGCGGTGCTCGTCCGTGCGCTTGAGCTGCTTGAGGGCATCAAGGTCATGCACGAGCGGAGGGGAGTTTCGAGTGAGCGTGAGTTAACATCTGGCCCAGGGAAGCTAACGCGTGCGATGGGGATAACAAAAAAGCACCACGGGCTTGATTTAACAAACTCCAAGAGCGAATTGGCAATAATCGAAGGCAGACCCGAACAATTTAAGATAGGGAGTTCGCATCGCATCGGTGTGAGTGCTGATCTAAAGCGAAAGCTAAGGTTTTTCGTTTGGGGTAACCCGTTCGTTTCGAGATGAGGGGAGATTTCACGAGTTATGAACTGAAGCAGATGGATTTTACCTCTTGAGCAACAATTTTTTTTGTTAAGCCACAATAATTAAAATGGGGTTTTAATGAAAGCGCGGGCCCACATGCTGGTATCTGGAATGGTTCAGGGCGTCTCCTTTAGGTATTACACTCAGGATCTGGCGCAGCGACTCGGTGTTCACGGTTGGGTTCGGAACACGCGCGATGGCCAAGTCGAAGCGATGTTCGAGGGCGAAAAGGAGGTGGTGGAACGGATGCTGGAGTTCTGCCGTCGCGGTCCCTCTGGAGCTAGTGTCACCAACTTTAAGGTCAAATGGGAAAATTATCGTGGCGAGTTCTCAGACTTCAAGGTGCGATACTGGTGATAACATGAGTGTTCGTTCGCTAGCAAATATCATGGAGGAAATGCGCAAGCGATACAGGCAGTACCCCAAGCTTCAAAATAAATGGCGGGTTTTAGCGGGGGGAGATGATTACGGCTACAGAGACCTCTTCTTCTACGGCCCAGATGTGGGTATCTGGCAGATCAAGGGCGAGTTAAAAAGTCCTTACGAGATGGTCGGTGCTGGGGCACGGGTGGCCGCTCGAAAGGTGGACGATGAAATTCGCGCGCTCATGGAGAAGGGGTCGCCCATGCCGTTCGGGCTGATTTCCCCTCACCCCAAGTTCAGGGACCGGGCGATCGTCGCGGCGGGTATAGGCCGCTATCAGGAGTCGACCGAGCACCTAAGAGGTCTCCTCCCGGGGAGGCAGCGGAAGATGGATCTTGAACTCAAACGGAAACTCGACGAATTGCGCCGAAAGTTGGAGTTAGACGTGGCGTACCGCTAGCTGTCGACCTCCAATTTCACACCCTTGTAAAATCCTCGTTTGACAACCAATGCTGATAAGTAAAGCCGACTAAATTTTCATGGGGTTTAAAACGTCAGACAAAACCAACGTGTTTGATGCGCTGGCTAGACCGATCCGAAAGTTGCTGGCCGAGCGGGGTTTCACCGAGCCTACCCTCCCACAAAGCAGATCAATTCCCAAAATCCTCGACGGCAAAAATGTTCTGCTGATCGCTCCAGCGGGCACGGGAAAGACAGAAGCCTCTTTCCTGCCGGTGCTGCACCAGCTTTTGGTATCTCAGACGCGCGAGCGTGGGATAAAGGTCATCTACATCACTCCCCTCCGGGCCCTCAACCGCGACATGCTTGAGCGGCTAGAGTGGTGGTGTCGCGCTCTCGACCTACGGATATCAGTCCGCCACGGGGACACGGCGGCGCGTGAGCGGCGAGCACAGGCATTAATCCCACCCGATGTTTTGATCACCACCCCCGAGACCCTCCAGATATTCCTAATGGGCCGGAGGCTGAGCCAGCACCTGCGAAGCGTGCGGTGGGTGATCGTCGACGAGGTCCACGAGCTGGCGGACAACAAGCGCGGGGCCCAGCTTGCCCTCACACTCGAGCGGCTGCGCAAGCTCAAAGGGGGAGATTTCCAGCTCATCGGGCTCTCCGCTACAATTGGCTCCCCGCAGGAGGTCGCCCGATTTCTGGTGGGTGTGGATAGATCATGCGAGGTTGTGGATGTTAGCGTCGTTCGTGAGTTGAAACTAGATATCTCCTACCCCACAGCGACCAAGCGCGACGAACGGCTGGCATCAGAACTCTACACTTACTCCCCAGTTGCTGCCCGCTTACGCACAATGCGAAAGCTAATCGAGGAGCATGGCTCTACGCTCGTCTTCACCAACACGCGCGCGACCGCTGAAATCTTGGCGAGCCGCTTCCGCCTCTGGGACATTCGTTTCCCTCTCAGCGTCCACCACGGGTCACTGTCGGGCTTCTCGAGGCTCCGGTCCGAGCGAGGGCTGAAACAGGGCGAGCTCAAGGGAATCATCTGCACGTCGAGCATGGAGTTAGGGTTAGACATCGGGCGAATCGATTTAGTTATCCAGTACAATTCTCCTCGCCAGGCCACCCGCCTGCTCCAGCGCGTCGGGCGGAGCGGCCACCGGATAGGCGGGGTGGCTAAAGGGGTAATTATGGTCCAAGACCCGGAAGACGCGCTCGAATCCATCGTGATAGCCGCTCGTTCTCATCGGCAAGAGCTTGAGCCAGTTGTCGTTCCCGAGAAGCCCCTTGATGTGCTTCTCCATGCGCTGGTTTCGATCATGGTGGTGCAGCGGAGGGTAAGCGTCGATGAGGCTTACGAAACTTTCCGGCGCGCCTACCCCTTCAGGAACCTCAAGCGGGAGGACTTGCTCGAGGTGCTCCAGTTCGCGCAGAGTTTAGAAAAGCGGTTAGCGCTGGTCTCCGAGGATGGGAAAGATTTTGCACGCCCGCGAGCGACGGAGCGGGTCTTCAACTATTACTTCGGCAACCTCTCGATGATTCCTGAAGTCCGGCAGTACCTCGTGGTCAACGACGAGCGGAACCAGCCGGTCGGAATTTTGGATGAGTCGTTCGTGGCGGAGTACGGCGAACCCGGGGTAAAGTTTGTGATAGGAGGCGAGATCTGGCGGGTGCTCCAGGTTTTCAAGGACAAGGTCTACGTGAAGCCCGACGACGACCCTCTCGGGGCGATTCCGACTTGGATAGGCGAAGAGATCCCTGTGCCCTACTCAGTCGCGCAGGAGGTCGGCAAGCTCCGGGCCCAACTCGAGGAGTTCTCACGTGCAGGTAAAGAGTTTGATGAAATCGTCCGAGAACTTGCGGGGCGGTACGGCGTCTCGCGTGATACGATGGGGCCCGCCCTCTCCGACGCCCACAAGCAGGCCAAAGCTGTGTTGCCCGTGCCCACGGACCGGCGGGTAACTGTGGAAAAAGTTAAGGAGCTCTGTATCGTCAACGCTTGCTTTGGAACACTCATCAACCGAACGCTCGCCCGGCTGCTCGCCTACAAGGCCTCGACCGAGCTCGGAGAGACAACCGCAACCTCCATCGACCCTTACCGGATCCTGCTCCACTCGGAGACACTCGAGCCCGAAGGTGTGATCGAGATTTTGCGCGGCGAACTCAGCGCGGACCTCCAGAAGGACCTCCGCGTGATTATCGAGGAGAGCCGGTTCTTCCGATGGCGCCTTGCGCAGATAGCCCGGCGGATGGGCGTGCTCGAGCGCGAGGCAGAGCTCACAAGCGTGGTCATAGATAAACTCGTGCGCGGCCTCAAAGGAACGCCAGTCTTTGAAGAAACATTCAAGGAGGTCGTGCACAAGGACCTCGACCTGAAGCGCACGCTCGAGGTGCTCGAACGTATTCGAAGTGGCGAAATCGAACTGGTCTCGTTGGGGGAGCGAGAAGAGCCAACACCCGTGTCCAGCTTGGCGTTGTGGCGCAAGCGCTACCTAGCTCTCGAGCCGATGATGCCCGAGCGCCTCAAGCTGCTGGCGATAGCCTCTGCAAAAGCGCGGCTGCTCAGCGAGGCCCGCACCTTCGCATGCACTCAATGCAAGGATTATGTCAAGGAACTCCAGCTACACGAGCTCGATGAAAAACCGAATTGTCCGCGCTGTGGGTCGGCGATGCTGGGGATGGCCGAAAAGCCGGTTGAGGAGGTCCGGCGGGCGATCGAGCTCTTGGAGCGGGGGAGGAAAAGTCCGACTTGGAAAGAACTGCAGGAGAGCGCTAAGCTCATCGGTCAATACGGAAAGCCCGCGGCACTCGTGCTCGTGGGTCGAGGTGTTACGCTAGCTGCGGCGAGGGAAATCTTAACCAAGGAGCACAAGTTCTCAAACAAATTTTTGGAACTCCTACTGCGAAAAGAACGGGAAGCTTTGTTCCGACGATTCAGGTTGGCATGAGTGTTGTCAAGGTAATTTGGGGGATTATTTCCTTGTCCTTCTAACCCTTCTCCTTCTCGTTTTCTTCTGCGGGACTTGGCCAGTTTTGATTCCCCAATACGCCCACATCGGACCGAGTATCGCCCCCACAACGAGAAGTGATACGAACATAATCGCTAAATTCTGCCAAATGTTAAAGCCCCCCGCGTAAAATGCCAAAAACAATATGAGGAAGATCAGCCAGCCAACGCCCACCACAATTGAAACAGCAATCCTTGAGGCCGATTCAGGCGGTGGCATTCTATCCTCAGAATTTTCGTATTTCCGCCTCACAATTTATCTCCTGCCATAATTAGATTGTTTTTGAAGAGATAAAAATTTATCTCAATCTCTCTGGGGTTCTTCTACTTTCGTGGTTTCGACTTTCGGCTCGGCCTCAGCTTCGCTAGGTTTCTCTTCTTTCCCCAACAACAACCCAAGCAGGGTTCGCTGGTCGATTTCCGCCCGAGCGCGCCACCCCACGTAGAGCAGCCCCTCGTCGTCCTCCGACAGGTAGCCCCGCCGTATGAACCGGTCCAGGGTCGACTCGATGCGCCAGCGCGGGAACTTCTCCTCAAGCATCCTTTCGACCTCCTTAAGGGGGGCTTTCCCCTGCTTCGAGAGGATGTGGGCGAGCGCAACGGTGAGCATAGCCATGTCGTCGATCCGCCATCCGAAGGTTCGGGCCTCGGTCACCCTCGGGTGCCCTCGGAGCGTGGCGTAGTACCTGTCTGAATCCGAGCTGGCCTCGCCCTCACTCACCCGCTTCACTTGTAACCCCAGCTTATCGAATTCGGCGTCGAGGAGATTCAGGATCTGCTCGTAGTCCCTGCCCAAGGCGCGTTTGAGTTCCCATGCCTTGGCGCCCGGCTGCATGTGATGCTTGTAGAGCAGGAGCTGTGCAGCCCGCGCCAGCTTTTCCCGCAGCTCGGCGACATCTCGCTCTTCAGCCACCCTTTCGCCTCCTGAGCCACTCGTCGCGGGAAATCGCGATGGGGACAGAGAAGGTTGCGACACGCTCGAGTTCTCGCGGTTTGGGCAACGGTCTCAGCAAAATTTCCTCCTCAAGGGGCTTTAGTTCGAGAGTGGCGTAGCCATAGCTCACCAAGAAGCTCACGAGCCATGCCCGCTTGACGGTTTCCTCGAAGCTCTGGGTGTGGATGAAATCCCAGTAAGAGATTTCGCCCCGCTCCCCCGCCGCTTCCTTGAGCTCGCGCCAGGTCCGGTCAAGCACCGCAGCGAAGTCCTCCTCTGAAAGGATGCCCATGCGAGCGAGCTCCCGGCGGGCTATTTCCCCCGTAAACACCTCAGTCGTGTCGAGTCCGCGCCAGCGTTCCTCAAGGCTCGGCAGATTAGTCCAGTATTGCTTGGCCTCGGCGATACCGTGAGGTGAGAGAGTCTCTAGCTGCACAATGGGGTGCCATGAACGCGCGAAGACATCGGCGAGCTCGCGCGTCGGGAGCGCATGGAGCTTGAGCATGATTAGCAGGGGGTCGAGGTAGAGCATAGAAGACTTGTGCTTGATCCACTCGCCCTGCTGGAACACCACATCGGCGAGCCCGAGCACCGCTTGGATGTCGAGATATAGCTCCTCATGCTTTTTCAAATTGGGGAGAAGTTCCCGCAGTCGGTCGAAAAACTCCCGAACCTCAACGTCGAAGGGATCAATTCCTCGCTTTCGCACCGTGTCGCAGAGGTCGATTATCCGCAACATCAGCTCTTGGCGTTCGCCCGGCATCTAGGCAGCCACCTTCACCTGAGATGAGCCCGCGATGTTCTGCACGGTGATCACGTTTGGCACTCCCTCCACGCTGACAAGCTGTCCAGGGGTAATCACGATATACTGCGTCTCCTCACTCCTCATGAACTCTATGATTCCCTGCAGGATTGCCTCCCGATTGCGCGGGTCCAAATGGGCCTCGAACTCGTCGATTGCACGGATGGGCGATTGAATTTGCTGCTGCAGCGCCAGCAAGAAGCACATCAGGGCAGTCGTTCGCTCCCCGCCGCTCTGGGTGTAGGCATTCAACACCTGAGGCTCGGCCCCCTTGAATCCAACGAGCAGCTCGATTCCGGCTTCGTCGATATCGTGGGCATTCATCAGGTTCACGTCGCCACTCGCGTTAACTCGCTTCAGGATTTCGGTGTAGCTCGTCTTAACCTCACGTATAAGGTTGTTTGTCTCGTTGGTCCAGCGCTGCTTTCTGAGCTCCAGCTCATCGAGCGCCCGCTTACGGTTGGCTGCAGCTACCTCGGCCTTTGCCTCGAGCTCCTTGAGCGTGCCCTTGTAGCTTAGATACATCCTCTCGACATCGGGTGAAACATCTGCCAGGCTGGCGAGTTGGATGTTGGTGAGTTTGAGTTCATCGAGCACTTCTTGGGGCTTTCGCTCGGTCTCGACCCGCGCCCCCACTTGTCGGGCCTCCCCCTCCAGTTGTTCCAGCTCGCGGCGCGCTCGTCTGAGTTCGGACTGAGCGCTTGAGATGTCTCGTTCCAAGAGCTCGCGACGGAACCCCAGCACGGCGATGTGGATACGAGAGTTAACGTAGGTTTCTTGGGTTTTCTCGAGTTCGCCCTTTATCCTGACGAGCTCAGACTTCACCTCATTCGCCCGCTCGCCGGCCTCTTTCAGGCCCTCATTCGCCCGCCCCAGTTCGACCTCGAGGTGTCCGAGCAATTCACTCAAGCCAACTTCGGCCACCGAGCGTAGGGAGGCGTTGAAACTCTCAATGAGCTTGGCGCGTGCCCCCGCCTCAGCCTGTGCCCGCTCGTGGGTGATGAGTTTTTGATAGGCCGCATCAAGTCCAAACTCAAGCTCCCTCAACTTTGTTTCAAGTTCCCCTCCGCGTTTCGAGCTTTGCTCCAGCTCGCCCTCGATTTCACCCAGCTCCGACCTCAGCCCGTCGAGTTTAGATTGAAGATTGCCGGCTGCCTCTTCCTGCCTGATGCATTTCGCCCAAGCGTATTCCGGCTCGAGCTCCCGCTTCCGCTCTCCGAGTTCCTGCTTCCGCTGGAATCTTCCGTACTCGCCCTCCCAGTAGCGCAACGTTTCTTGGGCTTTCTCGAGCAGGCTTCTGATTGACTCCTCCTCGCTCAAGGTATGCGAAAGCTTCTCTCGCGCCTCGAGGATATGCTCCCGATACTCGTGCAGCCCGACCGCTTCCTCGATGAGCTTCAGCCGCTCGTGTGCGTCGATCGCCCCGAACACATCGATCATGTTCTGGTGCATGATGATGAGCATGTTGTCGGGGTTTATCGAGAGCCGCCCGAGCAGCCGCAGCACCTCGCCCTTCGTCATCGTGCGGTTATTGGCCTCATGCCAGTAGGTTCCGTCGCGGTTTAGATAGCGCGAAAGCACTAGGGTGTCGGAGTTCACGCTCGGGATGGGTCTCCTTCCATCGTGAGGGTAGTTGTCGAACACCACGCTCACCCGCCCCAGGTCCTTACCCCGGCGGATGAGGTCGCTGAGCCTACGGGAGCGCTCGGTGTAGGTCTGTCCTAGGGCCACCGCTAGAGCGAGCAGAATCGAGGACTTCCCAGCGCCGTTTGGACCGCACACTAGGTTGAGCCCCGGATTGAAGGGGATCCTAGAATATTCGTAGCTCATGAAATTTTCTAGGATTATCTCCTGGATTAGAGCGCTTGCAGGCATAGGTATCAGTTTAAATTTTGCACGTCCTCAATTTTAAACCCTCACAGTGTTTAAGTCTTTAGGGTGCCCTTATGGTCCTCGCCGCAAAAATATTCGAACTCAAGGAGCCGATCGAGCTGGCGCTGATAGCCCAGAAGCTCAAGGACTTCCGGGAAGAGGTGCCGTACGAGCACGAGGGGAAGCAGCTCAAGCTCGCGATGGAAATTTTGGAATTGAAGATAGAGACCGACCTGCTGGCGGGCATCTTCAGCAAGGACTTCGTGCTTAGCCGTTATTACAAGCGCGGGCTGGTTGAAACCCCGGTAACGGAAGAAACCCCCTTCTGGATCAAGAGAGTCAAGGATCGGACCTTCCTTGTCGTGCTCGCGCCTTCAAAAGCTCGGGGAGTGAAGAAGTTGCTGACGAACTACGTGGCGAACAAGCTCAGCGAGATTCTTTTCATCAAGACGGGGGGGATAGTTGAGACAAAGATCACCCATGAAACTCTAAAGGAGCTTCACGAATCGAATCCCCGCGCCACGAAGCTTATCTGGTTCGACGAAGTTGACATTCCAAACGTGGGAAAGTTAGCGCTCGCGGGGTCGGCGCTCGCGGACACCCAGCTCTACCGCGATTATCTAGAGCACGGGAAAATCTGGTACGCTGTTTTTGAGGTGCAAAAGCGCGGCCTGGTGGTGGGGATAACCCGGGACTGCGTGGTGACGATGTTCAGCCGGGCGGAGCAGAAGGAATTTCTGGACTACGTGCTCAACGAGGTAATCCCGCTGATTTTGTGATTACTTAACTTAACAGCGGGTCGACGTTGATAATCAGTTTTTGCACCAGGTTTGGAATCAAATGAATTATCACTCAAAATCGGGCATTTATCGCGGGCATTTTACCATTTTTTGCACTAATTTAAATTATTGGGTTCTAAATAAGAATATTTATTTAGTATTTTGGACATATTTAGTACTAAGAGGGCACTCATGAATTATAAAGAAAGACAGAAAATAATTGCCAGTTCACCTATAACTTTACCTTATTTGAAACGTTTCAACACCGTCGCAGGTTCTTTGCA
>JAOUPD010000095.1 GCA_029880065.1 Hadesarchaea archaeon | reverse complement strand
GCAATGGATAACAACGATGTCAAAAGTAACAGGGAAATGATGATACTAACATTCTTTTTATACATCGAGTGTTTTTCCATTTTTTATCCTCCTTTTAAATCGGTTTAAAACTCTGCAAGTGAGGTTGTCCATCCTACCTTGCGTCATAGCTATGCGCTTTTGTGACTTTAAGTTAAAAAGGATTGCGGTTTTAAAGTCTTTTTTTCATGATTTTTTAAAAATTTGATATTTTTGGCAAAAAAATAGTAAAAATTAGTCAATTTTAAATGATTTTACATCAAAAAAAGTAAACCAAATATAGTGACAAGGCTATTTGCTCAGGCATCGTTTGATTTCTTTTTGCAGGAGTTTGCTTACAAGTTGACCATCTGCTTTACCACGCACTTCTTTCATTACAATGCCCATTAATTTTTTATGCGATTTTTCTCCTTGCTGCCGGACCATCTCAATATTATTATCCACAATTCCAGAAACCAGGCCCTCAAGCTCACGTATCGGCATCGCTTTGAGACCAAGTTCATCCAGAATTTTCTCAACCTTTTCCCGTGGTTTCCTCGCTAAGGCGCTAAGAATTTGTGGAATGGATTCCTTTATGATTTTCCGGAGCGAGAGGAATTTAAACGTGCCCTCTAAATGCTTCTTATTGAGATTTTCGACTGGAACCCCCTCTCTTCGAAGGCTTACCAGTGTTTCTTCTAAAGTGGAAGCAACTAATGTGGGATCTACGCGATATTTTTTTACTATCTTTTCAAATAGCACAACATTTTCTGAAAGGCTTATGCGACTGGCTAAATTTTGGCTCAAGTGGTATTCTTTGATAAATCGCTTAACTTTCTGTTCAGGGAGCTCCGGTAATTTTCTTCTGATCCTGTTTAATCTATCCCTAGTAATTGGAATTGGCGGGATGTCCGTTTCCGGGTACATTCGCTCTGCACCAGGCAGCGGACGCATGAATTCTGTGTTTCCATCGCGCAGGGCTCGGCGTGTCTCCTCCGGTACACCTTGGAGCGCTTGGTTCACCCTATCCACAACAGCTTTCAACGCAAGCTCTGCTCTCTCTTTATAACTTACCACGAACACGACGGCATCATCCTCCGCAGCTCCGATCGTACTTCTCAGTTTATCGATCTCTTCCTCTGAAATTCCATATCTGGGCAGCTCATCCGTGTGGAAAATGCCTCCGACCTTTCCGTAAAGTCTTGCGTGGTCCGCGAGTTCCGTACCGAATCTACGTCCCGGTTGTAGCTCCCTGCCGAGAATACCCGCGAACTTGGGCAATTTTACTGCGAGCGCCCTCCCTCCAGCTCCGATCTCCCTGCGGACTACGCCGGACTTAGTACCGGAAAAAATCTCTGTGATGTCGGTGCCCTTCCATTCCACCTTTTCTGCTCCCCTCCGTTTCAATTCATCGCGAATTTCCAGCAGGGCGAGTTGTCTCCTCACCTCCCGCTTGATAACCTCCGAAATCAGCGAGAGTTCCTGCACTCCCTTGATCTCCTGACGAGCACCGTCTGCGATCGAGATGTTTATGTCCTGACGAATCGTCCCGATGCCCCGCTTGACCTTCCCGGTGGCCCGCAGGATTTGTCCGATGTAGAGGGCTGCCTTCGCTGGTGTCTCAGGGTCCGAAAAATCCGGCCCGGTGGCGATCTCGACGAGCGGAATTCCCAGCCGGTCCAGCCGGTAGTTCGCATACTCTGGATTTTCATCCATCTTCCTAGCAGCGTCTTCCTCCAGACAGATTGTTGGTATCCTGAAACTCTTGCCGTCGGTCTCGATCTCACCCGCTAGCGCCACTAGGGCAGTACGCTGGAAACCGCATGTGTTGCTACCGTCTATTACTATCTTGCGCATCGTGTGCACCTCGTCGACCGGCTTGGATCCGAGGAGCAACGCCGCCTCAAGAGCTATGTTGAGCGCTTCCTCGTTGATGGGGTGCGGCGGTTCATCATCCAGCTCCACAAGACATGTGCTGTCTGGATAGACCTGATACACAAACCCCTTACCTTTCAGAGCTTCGGCCAGCGCGGCACGATCCACCTTTCCCATCTCACTCTGGGTCGGGCGCAGTCTCCGCTTCACGTTCAGCGGCGGTTTCTCCTCACGCAGTCTCGAGGGACAGTTACAGAACAGCTTGTGAGTGTTGAGTTCCTGATGTATCTCAAACCCGACGCGGAGACCGAGTTTTTCGTAGTCTGGCCCCATATCACCGCCTCAATTTTTTACTGTGGGGTATTTTAGTAAATAGGTTAACCCGCTCATCCCCAATACTCCAGCTTTTGATAAGGAAAAATAGTTGCGTCTAATGCGGGACGAACTTAGAAATAGTCAGTCTCCTGATTTGAAGTAGCGTATTCTTGTTTCACGAACCTATCTCAGGCGCGGGTTCTCTTCGACAGCGAGGACAACAGTTTATCTTCCCACGTGACCTGGTGGTTGAAATGGTTGTTCGGATCGACTATTAGGGAGTACAACCAGTAGATGCCGAAAATACCTACCGTCAATATGGTCAATACAATATAGAGGATTACGTTTCGGTCCGGAATCGAGTGAAACCGGCGCGGCATTTCTAAAGCTACGATGGGTCCAGCGATTTTTTCCAAATCTTCCAGAAAGAAATCCTCACGTCTTTCGTGACGGTAAAAATCTCTCATGAGGAAATAACCAACATAAAAAGCGACGAAGGGTATGAAAAAACATAAAATAGCCCACAAGAATGCTGGTTGCTCCTTCTCACTTAGTCCTGCCTCTCTGGTGCTTCGCTCAATGGAAGCCAGCTTATCTTCAATTTTGGCTCTTTTTTTCCCGGCCGATGAGGCGAGAACTCTGACTACATCTTCTTCCAGCAGTTGATGGCGCTTGAAGTGTTCATTCCTTCGCTTGATTAGCTTGTAAATTAGAATTAGTAGCGATAGAGCGCCTATGATGCCCATTAAGGCAATAACCGCGATGAAGATAGCATGGGTCAGGGTGATTTGTGCAGGGATTTCCCACCTCCAAATTAAAAATCCTAGAACTGCGATACTTGCTGCTGCGGCGAAAAATAGGAGCGGAACGAACGCCCATAACGGTGAAATCACTTTATCGGTTCCACCGCGCATTCGAACGCTTTGTTTTAACCTCTCCATCCGGGCACGCCGCCGATTAATATTTGGTTTTGTAAGATTATAAACCGTAGTTACCACTAAAGCTTACCAAAAGTGGAGAATCAACTCAGTTTTTAATGGCTTCTTTAATCATTTCTTTTGGTGGATAGGGATACTGTTTGCCTTTGTAGAAATAGATTCTGCACCCACATCTGCATTCTTGTTTGACAAATTCGGTTGTTTCTTTTGCACGTTCAACGAGTTCCTCACACGATAAACATTGCCCCTTGCTAACTTCTTCCTGTATGTCCTTTCCATTTATTCTTACGGTTGGCGAGCCCACGAAGTTATATTTCATTGCCTTTTCATCTGTGTCAATTAAAATTTCTTCTACCTCAGCCTTTACTCCAAGTTCTTCTAAACTTTCTTTGACTAATTTTTTAGTTTTCACACACCAAGGACAATCTAGAATATACAAAAGTTGAACTTTCATCGTTATCTAACCTCTTAGTCTGGCCCCATATGAACGCCCACTCAATTTTGATGATGAAGTATTTCAGTAAATAGGTTAACCTGCTTAATACTCAAACTGCTAATAATTTAAAAAATCAAAATTGGATTATGTCGTCCTCGTGGTACAATGAGATGAACAGGGCGAGGTAGTCGCGGATGTGCCTAGTTATGAGGAAATTGATTTTTTAA
>JAOUPD010000024.1 GCA_029880065.1 Hadesarchaea archaeon | reverse complement strand
TACCAAAAAATCTGCGGGCCGCTTCTGCTAATGGCCGATCAATCGCTGAAGAAGCGAATCCATTATTTTCTTTTGCGAGTTCTTTTATCCTTTCTAGAACCATGGATTTGTCCGTCCATCTTCGGTAGGCTATAGCTAATTCTTTGACTTTCTCTGGCGATATCCCACATTCATGTTCAGGTAGCGCCCAAAAGACGACTCTTGGATGCTTTTTTATTTTCTGGATTTTCCCTTCCTTCCAAAGATTTTTCAGGTGAGCCCACGTGTTAGCTTTGTCGAGGTTTATTTTCTTCACTATTTCTGTGCCTCTAGCTGGACCCTCTTTTAGGACATCAAGAATCATTTGTTTGCTTACGCCTACCTCTCGGTAGTTTATCGATCCCCGAAATTTCTTTACCTGTTCAATGTAACTTTGAAGCGCCTCCTGCTTTCTCCTTAATCCAAATCCTATTTGACTGTTAAATTTTTCAAGATTATGCAAATCTGTTATCCACAAAACAAACTCTCTTTTTCCAGAACTAACTCTACTTTCAATTCCAAAAGAGATTAGCATTTTTTGTATTTGCTTGAGAATTTCGCCATCTTTTTGACTTAGTCTTAGATTCCCTACTGAAAAACTACCCTCCGCATCAAAAAAGCCTTTTAGAAAACTAGCCTTTACCTCGATTGGTGCTTCAAATAATAAATCTGGTATCATCAATTTGCCATCGTGCTTGAAATTAGTTTTAATCCATGATGATATTGTTTTAGAACCCAATGAAGCTCTAATTAAGGGCTTCCGTTCATACTCTTTACCTGAAAATGGAGAAGTAAATTTTCTTCCTTTTATCTGGGAGATCGATGGAGTTCTACCAAAAAGCTCCTTCGAAACCTCAGAAAAATAGTGAACCATCTCAATATCGGACTCTGTGAAGCTGATGCAGACATATCCTTTACTAACACACCCGTCCCCAAAAACTAAGCCAAGCCAGTAACCAAACTTGGGGTTTAATGGCGGAATCGGAAAACTTCCATAATTGACTGGAAGTCCAGCCGCTATGAGCGCCTTGTTGAATCCTCCAAAATGCCTGCGACATGCATCAGCCAATCCTCTTTTCTTGGCCGCGCTTTCCCTATTTAGATATCCGTGAATTTTGAATAATTCTTGGAGTTCTTTGATTACTTCGTCTCTTGTCCAGAAATGGTGTTTTCTTATTTTCAACTTGCTTGCCTTGTTTTCTATCGCGCCTCTGCTTCGTCCTATGATTTTGGCGATTTCGGAGGTTCGCATGTTAAGGTAATTTTCCTGCAAAATTTTGATTTCTTCCTGCGTCCAACAATTCTTTCTAATTATTAGGCCTCGGAGAGCTTGAGATTTTGTGCGGCGAGGAATTCCAAATTTTGCCATCAAACGATAGATCCATGCTTCTGAGCAACCTAATTCGTGAGCGATTCTTTGCAAACTTTTCTTTTCACCCCAATACATCCGCTCCAGAGTTTCACGGGCTATTTTTGTTTGCTTTAGTACTTCCAAGTCGGGCATATTACCCACATTAGTTTGTTTTTTGCTATAGACCCAAAAAGCTTCACCGGTTAGGCTCATGACCCAATTAAAGTGCCCATTTTCCGAGCCAAAAATTAATTCACATTTTTCGGCAAAGCGTCTGTCTGTCCGTCTGTCTGTCCCTCTGTTTGTCCGTTTGTCTGTTTTGTGAGTGTGGGTATGGGGTAGAGTGAGTTAGGTAGAGGGGGTTTGGGTTTGGGGGTTAAAATTCAACCTTCATTTCCACTGAAAGTTTTTAGGTTAGCTGTTTCAAATCGATGTGAAAGTGGTATCGAACTCTAAGAATAAATCGTTGGTGAGGCTGGATTGTGATCGCTCCCGAGTATGTAGCAACGCTAGACCCGTTTGGAGATGAGGCAAAGAAGCTGGTGGAGAAGTCACCCCCGCTGGATTCGATGCCGCAGGAAATAGTCGATCGAGCCATCGCGCGCGTGAAATGGTCGAGCAGGGAAATGGTGGTTGAGTCTGATATCGAGGCAGTTCGGGCTGAAGTGCTCTCCTTTTATTTGATGTGTCAGGGCGTGGCCGCAGTTTCATACCCCTACTCACGCGAGGCCCGACTGATAAGTGATATGACAAAGAACACGATCAAGTATCGCATGTACGACCTCTTCAAGCGCGGGCATGGGAATTTGTGTTTGGAAGTGGTTAAGCGTTCGATTAAACTCGTTGATCTGGAGGGTGGAGACGGGGTCAAGCTTGGGAGCGTAGAAATTCCTCGGGAGGATCTCTACAAGATACGCGACCGACGCCTCGCGGAGGACGGCATAGAGACCATAGACGATCGCTTACTCCCGCAGTATTTACCCAAATATGGGGTGCGCTGGACGGATCTGGCCCCCCTACTCAGACATCGACGCGCCGAGCTAACGAAGTTCTATCTGGTGAACGGTAGGGCGGTGATTACCCCCCGTGATCTCTGGAACCTTTTTTCAGACTTCATAGCCGTGCGAACAGAGGAATACGTGACATCGGTGTACGAGCGCTTCTCCGACGTTGGGGCGCCACCCAAGCGGCTCACCGAAGTTGGTGAGAGTATTTCCTCGCTTTTGCCCCCGGAACTCGAGCTTCGCGAGAGGTTTGCGCGCGTGCCGGGAGGAAAGCTTCGCCCGGAGGCATTCCCACCTTGCGTGAAAATAGCCATGGGCGGGGTCGGCTCGGGGGTGAGGAACTACGCGATCACGGTTATGCTGACTTCGTTTCTCTCTTACGCGCGCGTTTCCCCCTCAGGCAGGGTCGCCAATAGGATTGGTGATTTCATCAAGGACATTTCGGTCGTTCGGGATGAGATCGCAGCGCCAATTTTTGAGGCGGCCGAGCGATGCAAACCCCCGTTTTTCAAGGATCAACCCCAAGAAAAGGCGAATGTTTACTACCATCTCGGGTTCGGCATGACGGCCGAGCCTCGCCTGGACGGCAGCGGAAAGTCGAAGTGGTACCGTTGCCCGAATTGTGATAAAATAGCGATGTCGGCCGCGCCGCTCTGCGACCCAGATGAATTTTGTCGTAATCGTAAGATAAAGAACCCACTCACCTATTATTTTAGAAAATTATCCGAGCAGAGGTCGGGCGCAGGTGGATAAATGAAAATGCGTGAAGCAACCCCAGAGGAGCGGAAGCAATTTTACTCCGAGGAATGGAACAAAAGCGAGTTGCCAGATTTCATCCTTCACACCCTCTCCCTCCGTGAGTTCGGGTTCGATCTGGATGGCACGGGGCCAAGTCACCGGTACAATCAGTTCATGACCGTCGAGAAATTGATGGAGTATTTACAAAACAGGGCGCCTTACTCCGTGTTCGCCAGCGTAGCACTTTACGATCAACCGTCGATGCGGAAGGGTTGGCTGAAATCCGAGCTCGCTTTTGATATCGACGCGAAGGATCTACCCCTGAAAAGTTGTGGTTGTACATCTGGGAAAGTTTGTGAACGATGCATCGATGAGGCTCGTCGAATCGCTATAGAGTTCGCCGATACCATGCGCACGGATTTAGGGCTGCGTAACATCGTTTTTTCATATTCGGGTCGCGGTTTCCACATCCGAGTGACTGACGATACAATAATGACACTGGAGCAAACCGAGCGGACCCAAGTTGTCGAGTACGTTACCGGCGGTGTGATCCCTACCGATGTCACGATGGCGCTTGGATATTCTCAAGTCTTTCGGGAGCGCCTCGCGCGGACTTTAAAGGGGCTGGACGAAGAGCAGCTTTCGAAAGCTCGCGGGCTAAGAAAGTCCATGATTCAAAAACTCTTGGCGGAGAAGGAACGGGCATTAGGGGCAATACGCGGAGGAAAATTGGATGAGCTTTCCGCGCTCGGGGGGCTTGGCCCAAAGACCTTTCGGCAATTCTTGGATTTTTTGGTTAGGCTGAATTCGGAGTGCACCGATGGGAAAGTCACGATTGACACAAAGCGCATCTTGCGTTTACCCTCGAGCCTACACTCCGGAGTGAGTATGAAATGCATGCTAGTGCGGGATATGGAGCGTTTCAAGCTGGAAGACGCGCTCCCAAAATTTGTAAGTGAGCGTGAGAGCTAATGGTTGAATTTTCGTATGATGACGTGAAGCAGGTGTGGTTGGCGGAAAAAACTTCGCGCGAGCTCATGGAGATTCCAGAGGAATTCTACCAAAATGTAGCTAAGTACGTGGCGCAGCTGAATCTCGAGCTCAAGCGCAGCGAACCCTTGCGTGGGGGGCTGCTGCAGGAAGAGCTCCAAAATGTGTTTCAAATGGTACAGGAGATCTACCTCTCCCGCACGCTCAAAGCCATCGATGAAGTAGCTCAGGGAAAACTGCCGGATACTCTGTTGGAGCGCGAGCGCTACGCGTTCAACGAGATAAGACAGAGCTTAAAGAAGCTTTGCGCCGAACTCATCCCCCCAACGATTACCGAGAGTGCGGAACTCGCGGCGCCTCGTGAGATAACAAATGTTTTATTGATCGTGCAGGCTGAGGTTCCAACCATAGTCGGCGATGACCTCCGGCAATACGGACCGTTCAAGAAGGGCGAGATAGCCAGCCTACCGAAACGTAGTGCCGAACTTATGATGAAGCATGGTCTCGCGAGAAAAATTGAGGTCAAGTTTTAGTTGGCGATACCTTTTTTTGGGGAAGAGGCTAAAATTTAAGGGATTACATGAAAGTTCCAAAAAAGCTTCACACCTATTGCCCGTCTTGTAGAAAGCACACGGAGCATAGGGTATCCCAGCTAAAAAAGCGCTCCCCGCGCCGGCTGAGTTGGGGGCAGCGTCAGTTCGCGCGCGTCACGGCGGGGTACGGCAGCCAGCCTAGGTCCGAGCAGAAGAAATTTGCGAAGGCAACTAAGAAGGTAGTCCTGATGCTCAAGTGCAGCGTCTGCGGGAAGTCCCACCCACGCCGCGGTTTCAGGGCGAAAAGTGTGAAGTTCGAGGAATAGGGTGAGTAAATGCAGGAAAAAAAGCGCTCGAGGTTTTTGAGAGTCAGATGTAATGATTGTGAGAATGAACAGTTGGTGTACAGTCATGTTAGCTCTATCGTCAAATGCAAGGTATGTGGCAAGACGCTCGCGGTGCCGCGTGGGGGAGAGGCGGAAATAAAAACCACGATTCTCGGTACGGTGGAGTGAAGGGGGGTTTAGTTGTTAAGACGTAAGTCGGAGTGGCCAACAATTGATGAGTTCGTCATGTGTACGGTGACAAAGATTTTCAATCAAGGCGCATTCATGAGGCTCGATGAGTACGGTGGAGAAGAGGGAATGGTTCACATATCTGAGGTCGCTTCGGGCTGGATTAAAAACATTCGTGATTACGTTCGGGAGGGGCAAAAGGCGGTGTGCAAGGTTTTGGCTGTGGACCCAAAACGAAAGCACATCGATCTCTCGATTCGCAGGGTTAAGGACAGCGAGCGTCGGTGGAAGGTGCAGCAGTTGAAACGGGAGCAGAGGGCTGAGAAGCTCCTTGAGCTGGCGGCAGGCAAGCTTGGAAAAAGTCTCGACGAAGCCTACGAGGAGGTGGGCTTTACATTGGAGGACAAATTTGGTGATCTTTACTCGGCACTTGAGTCAGCTGCGAAGGACAAGAGCGCCCTGATTGATGTGGTCAAGGACCAGCGCTGGGTGGAGGTGCTCAGCGATATCGCGGCCTCAAAGGTCGAACCACCGTCTTATAATGTCGTTGGTTACCTCGACTTGAGTTGCCCTTCCCCCAATGGTGTCGAGGTGATAAAATCAGCCCTGATAGATGCCCGCGACTCCACGAAGAGAAATGGGACTAATGTGGAGTTCTACTATGTGGGTTCGCCAAGATATCGCGTCGAGATTACTGCCCCCTCATACAAAGTTGCTGAGAGCGTGATGCAGAAGGCAGTTGAGGAGGCCATCGCAGCCGTGAAAAAGGCAGGCGGGAAAGGAGAATTTCACAGGACGGGGCGAAGATGAAATTAAAAAAATGTAAGTCGTGTGGTGCGTATACACTTAAAGACGTGTGTCCAAGTTGCGGGGGGCAGGCGATTTCACCCCGCCCACCAAAATTCTCACCGCTCGACCCATACGGCAAATACCGGCGCATGTTGAAAAAGCAGGCTGGGGAAGTGTGAAAATGGAAAAGACGATTGTCAACACCCTCTCGAAGCCCAAGCTAAAGGCGCCGGTCCTAATCGAGGGCTTGCCGGGTATGGGGTACGTCGGAAAGTTGGCGGCGGAGCACTTGATAGAAGAATTTCATGCAAAAAAATTTGCTGAGCTTTGCTCGCCCTACTTTCCACATCACGTCGTGGTCGAGGCGAACGGCACGCTAAGGCCGCTAAGGAACGAATTTTACTGGGCACGCGCCGACGGCAAAGATGTTATAATTTTGGTAGGGGATGTACAGCCAATGGCCTCTGAGGGGCACTACGAGGTCGTCAAGAGCATCCTTGACGTTGTAGAGAAGTTTAAGGTGAAACAGCTCTTCACCCTCGGCGGGTATGCTACGGGTAAGTATTCGAGGGCGAAGCCGAGAGTTGTGGGGGTTGGCGATTCCGCGCTTCTTAAGAAGTTCCGCACGCATGGCGTCGAGGTGGAAGAGGGTGGAGGGCCGATAATTGGTGCTGCGGGTCTGCTACTGGGGCTTGGAAAGCTGCGCGGGATGCGCGGGATATGTTTACTTGGTGAAACCCACGGGATGATGGTTGATCCCAGCGCTGCGCAGGCGGTACTCGAAGTACTCGTTGGCGTGTTGGGTATAAAGGTAAATATGAGTGCCCTCGAACATCGTGCGAGGGAAACGGAGCGTACGCTCGATCGGATACGAAAAGAGATGGATCTTCGTACGAACAAGGAGCAGCGGCGCGAAGAGGAAGAGGCTTGGTATATAGGATAGAATTGTTTTTCTAGATAACAATATGTGTACGTAAGTGGCGACAATTTTTAAAAATCCAATATATTGCAATATTTTCTGGAGCCAACGCACCCTCTTGAACGTTTGGTCGGTAGATGAAGCTTGGGCGTGAGGGTGAGTAGAATCCTCTTAAGCTTTTAAAACGTTGAACCGCAACATCGAGTAGGTATCCGCTTGTCAGAACTCCAAACCTATCCTGCTGACCTACATATACATTCCAAATACTCGGGTGCAACTTCCACGAGGATGGTTCTGGACACCATCGCGCAACAGGCCAAACTCAAGGGACTGGCGTTCGTGGGCACGGGCGATGTTTTTCATCCTAGGTGGTTTGAGAACATAAAGACGGAGCTCGAGGAGATCGAGGAGGGTACCTTCGAGCACCCCCGCTACCACATCAAGTTCATTCTGACGGTTGAGGTCGAGGACAGGCACCGCGTCCACCATCTAATTCTTCTACCTTGCCTTTCCACCGTCGAAAGTATGCGTGAGGAGCTCGCGAAGCGTTCAAGTGACATAAATGTAGATGGGCGGGCACGAGTTGAGTTGGATGCCCCGGCAATAGTTGACATAGCGCTGGCGCATGACTGTTTGATCGGCCCCAGCCACGCCTTCACACCATGGACGAGCATGTACAAAGAGTTTGATAGCATGAAGGCTTGCTATGGTGACCGGGTGAAAGACGTGAAATTCTTGGAGCTCGGGCTGAGTGCGGACACCTCCATGGCGGATCAGATTGAGGAGCTTGGGGACGTTACCTTCTTGGCTAACAGCGATGCCCATTCCCCTTGGCCCGATAAATTAGGCCGCGAGTTCAACCGCTTCGAGCTGGTGGAACCGACTTATGCTGAGATTATCAAAGCGATCAAGCGGGAAAATGGACGGCATATCGTGCTGAATGTCGGTTTCGACCCCCGCTTGGGTAAATATCACATGACCGCCTGTTCGCGTTGTTACAAGCAGTTCACGTTTGAGCAAGCGAAGGCATCGCGATGGCGTTGCGATAAATGCGGCGGGTGGGTCAAGAAGGGGGTCTGGGACCGTGTCAATGAGCTTGCCGATTACCCAGAGCCAAAACATCCGCCTCACAGACCCAACTACTTACGAATAGCGCCTCTCGCCGAAGTTATTGCATTGGCGCTGGGAGAAAAAAATGCGCACGCGCCGGGAGTTCAATCGATGTGGGAGAAGCTCGTCGCACGTTTCGGTAACGAGATTGAAGTGCTCATAGACGTGCCTTCGGAGGAGCTCGCGAATACAGCTGGGGCTAAAGTTACAGCGGTAATCAAGGCATTTAGGGCGGGCGAGTTGAAGGTGGTTCCAGGTGGAGGGGGACGATACGGTCATCTTGAAATCCCTTTTGAGCTTGCCACAACCCTACCGCCAAAAGCTCAACGCACGCTGACGGATTTTGGGTAAGATGCATTTTTGTTAGCGGGTTATTGAGTTTTGGAACTCTTCCAAAGAAGCTCAAGAAACTCTTTGAAATGCTTAGCTATCACGGGGTTTTCCACCCACCCACAAGCGGAGTAGTTCGGTAAGCCGATGATGGCTTCTTTTTCATCCACGAGTACATCAACTGCGAGGATGGGTTTACGCAATCTAACCTCGATGTTTTTCAAAGACACCTCGGATTCGGTTGTAAGTCTTATTTTGACCCCCTTTCCGATTAGGGAATTGAAGATCTGGTCTAGGTAACTTGCTAATTCTTCGTAATTTGGAAGAACTATGATGACTTCTTTTTCCGCTCTCGACAGTACTTCTTGAATTTTTTTGATAACTCCAGTTCTACCGACTATTGTGTAAATTATTTCCGGCGTTTCGGCCCTTTTCATCGAACTTCTATAGATTTTCTCAAGTTCTCCAAAAACGCGTTCAACAGTGGCAACAGACTCTTTTTGAATCAATTCTGGTGATCGCGCACGATAGCGTCTCGGCCTTCCTCGGGCGACTTCGACCCACCCTTTTTTTACGAGCGCTTCTAGGGCATCGTAAGTACTGGGGTAAGGTATCCCAGCGAGACCTGCGACCTCGCGGGGAACAGCTGATCTAACCGATGTTAATGCGACGTAGGTTTTGGCTTCATATTCCGTCAAACCAAGTCCACGCAAAACGCTGAGTTTTTCTTCATCTATCAAGAGTACCCCACTGATATAACGAGGCAAAAGCTTATAAATAGTAGTGATAGCTACTAATTTTTGGGGCATGTGGGGATGAAGGTCGATACAAACATTTGTATAAGGTGCGGTGCGTGCGCAAGCGTTTGCCCTGTAAACGCAATCGAAGTGGCGGATGCCTATGTTCGAGCTGATGAAAGCTGCAATAACTGCGGAATCTGCGCAAAATTATGTCCGGCGGGGGCGATAACGGTTGAAAGAAAAGTATGATATCGTAGTAGTGGGGGCGGGCCCAGCAGGGTCGATGGCTGCTCGGGCGGCTGCCAGAGCCGGGGCAGAAGTTTTGTTGCTTGATAAGCGGCGCGAACTCGGGGTTCCGGTACAGTGCGGTGAAGCACTGGCGGAGGAGCCGCTGTTAGATCTTGGGATAAAGCCGAATCCCCGATGGATAGCTGGGGAGGTGAACGCGGTTAAACTCATTTCACCATCTGGTCTCGAAGTTTCGATAGCAGAGAAAAAAGTAGTGCACGGTAAGGTTGGCTTCATCTTAGATCGAAAGGTTTTCGACAAGCACCTCGCGATGCTCGCAGCCAAAGAGGGCGCGGACGTAAGGGTTGGAACTTTGGTAGATAGTTTGCTGATGGGTGGAAAGAAAATCGCCGGCGTGAAGGCCAGCAGCTTTGACGGCAGAATGGAAGTTAGGGCAGAGATCGTGATAGCTGCGGATGGCGTCGTTTCCAGGGTGGCACGCTGGGCTGGCGTTAACACTGCACTCAAACTGGTGGACATAGAGTCATGCGCGCAGTTCCAGATGGTTGGCATCGACATTAAGTCGTCGGAGGTAATGGAGTACTATTTTGGGAGCAGAATCACCCCCGGCGGTTACGCTTGGGTGTTCCCGAAGGGCAGGGACATGGCGAACGTCGGCATAGGTATCCTTGGCAGCCGTATGCAGCGTCCAGCGATAGATTACTTGAAAGACTTTGTCAATTCTATGCCTGGGCTCAAGAAGGGGCGGGTAATTGAAATAAATGGTGGCGGGGTACCGGTCGGTGGCCCAATACCGAAGACATTCAAAGATAACTTGTTGATAGTTGGTGATGCAGCTCGTCAGGTCAACGCTCTGACGGGCGGCGGGATCGACTCGGCCATGCGTGCTGGAAATATAGCAGGGGAAGTCGCGGCGAAAGCGGTAGCTTCTGGAGATGTTTCAGAGAAAAAACTTAAGGAATACGAAAAGCGTTGGCGCAAACAGATGGGGAAAAAGTTGGAGCGCTACCTTAAGGCTAAAGAAGTGTTTTTGAGCATGTCCGACGAGGAGCTCGATCGACTCGCGAAGGCTCTGCAGGGAGTGGAGTTCGAGAAGATAAGCCTGACCGACATGCTGAAGGTGTTAATGAAAGTTAGTCCAAAACTTATGTGGAAGCTCAAAGGATTGATGTGAAGATTTAAGGGGTCAGCCTTTTCCTGTCCCGCGGGAACAGGACGCATTCTCGAATATTTTCGGCTCCGGTAAGGACCATCGTCAGACGATCTAGTCCAAGACCCCACCCAGCGTGTGGGGGTAAACCAGTCCGGAAGTTCTGAAGGTGAGATTCGAAGCTCTGCGGATTCAACCCCTTTTGTTTGAGCTGTTTCACGAGTAGAGTCTCTTGGTGGACACGTGTTCCACCCGAAGCTAACTCGATTTCTCCATACATCAAGTCGAACGCATCTGCAAGCTTTGGGTCATCTCGCTTCGGCATGGTGTAAAATGGCTTGGTCGCCATCGGCCAGTCAATCACAAAATAAGCACCACCGACCAGTTCGCCGAGTTTTCGCTCCGCTGGAGTCGGCAAGTCCTCACCCCAAGGAACTTTTACTCCCGCTTGTTCCAAATTCTTGAGGGCCTCATCGTAAGTTATGCGCGGGAACGGTTTTCTCGGGACCTCCAGCTTGCGCTCGAGCACTTTCAGTTCCTTAGCACATGTTCGCTTTACCTGCGAGAAGACTTTAACGATTAAATCTTCTAGAATTTTCGTCACGTCCTCAGCCGTTGCATACGCGACCTCGATATCGATTGAAATTGCCTCGTTCAGATGTCGCGGCGTGTCGTGCTCCTCGGCGCGGTAGATTGGCCCAACCTCAAAGACGCGCTCGAAACAGCCCGTGAGCACCTCCTTATAGAGCTGGGGGCTCTGGCTCAGGAAAGCCTCGCGCTCGAAGTAGGAAATGGGAAAAAGTGCGGCGCCGCTCTCGGTCGCGGTCGCTACGATTTTTGGCGTGTTCACTTCAATGAGTCCCTCTGAAATGAGATGATCTCTCACGCTCTGAAGTGCTTGGTGGCGAATTTTGAAGATCGCGAGCGACTCCGAGCGGCGGAGGTCCAGTGCCCGAGCATCTAGGCGGGTATCCAAGTTAGCTTTTACCCGTCCTCTTGGGTCAAGTGGCAGTGGGGTGATGGCGAGGTTCAAAATTCTAATCTCCGACGGCAAAACCTCGACACCGCGCGGGGCCTGCTCTGCGGCTACGACCTTACCTTTCACCGCCACCGTTGACTCTTGGGTTAAGCTGTCTATCTTACCCAGAATCTTTTTGTCCGTTTTGGCCTTCGGCGCCGTAACTTGGATTGAGCCGGAAATATCAGAAAGAATGAAAAATTTGATCCCTCCAAGGTCGCGGACATCGCCGACCCTCCCCATCACCACGACTTCTGCACCGGCCAGCTTGGGCGTGGCCTCATTGGAAAGGTGTGTTCGCCGCCAGTTCCCTAATTCATCAAGCTTCATCTAGTCCCTACTCAAATGCAAGTTTAATGTTTTTATTAGTTAGCTTTGCTAGAACGGTTTGAATCCCGTTGATGCTGGCGGGGAGGCGCTTCAGGTGCGAATGTGGCACCCTCACACGATACTCCTTCTTACCTCCAGCATAGAGAACGTTGACACCCAGGAGCTTTGCCGGGGTCAGAAGGTCTTGTGCTAACTTACGAGTTTCGGTGCCTTCCTCGACTATGCGGATTTTGGCTTGAAATCTGCGCTCGAGCGCCCGGACCACTTTGCCACCCCTCCCCACGGCGAAACGTATTTCTCCCCGCCTGACGACGAGGGCAATCAAATTGCCAGCATCGATTGCGTGTTTAAAATTTATTTTTTCCAGCCCGCGGTGCTTTTGTGCGAGCTCGAATAGAGTCCGTGATATTTTGACATCGAGTTCGGAAATCTTGCCATCTTTTACCCTACTCTCGCAACCCTGACAGAGAATGCCGCTTTTGAGACAAATATTGCAGATAGGTGCTCGCAAGTTCAAACCCAGTAGTTCTTCGCTCTGTTGATTTAAGGGCTTTTAAAAACTGGGCAAGGGGCAAAAAAATAATAGAGCGCGGAAAGTGTTTACTTGCCAAGCACTATTTCTATGGTAGAAACACTAACTAAGCCGCGCTCACCCTTGAGCTCTTCAGTCCCAATCGAAATGTTTCGCACAGCTAAACCATGCAGGAAGCGATTCCTGGTTATCTCCGCAACGTCGACGGCCCTGCTAATCGCTTTACCTCGTGCCTTGAGGGTGACGTCACCAGTCCCCATGTTGAACTGCGTTATCACTGCAAGTACGTAGTTCATCACCGGTTTTATTCCGATAAAAACGGTGTTTTCCCCAGCGGGTGTTTCTTTCGCTGCAGGTTTCTCTTCAACTGTAGGTTTCTCTTCAGCCATTGTACCTTTCCTCCCTTGTTTTTATCAATTCTCTTACTTTCGGCCCTAATAAATACCTTTTGGGTATACTTTTGGTCGTTATAAATAAATTTTGGTTCTAATTTAGTCTTAAAATAAATTTTGAGTTTACTTTCGGTATTCCTTGGGGAAATAGAGACGCGAGGACGAAAAGGTTAAATCTTTACTTTTGTAAAGTTTAGTTTGACATTTGATGATCCCCATGCCGAAGGAGGCCGAGTTAACCGAACGCCAGCTCTCTATCTTGCGCAAGCTCTTCAACGAGGGCAAGGTGATGCGAGTTCGGAGGGTCAAGAAGACGCAAGCAGCATTAGCAGAGGAGCTCGGCATAACTCGACAGGCGCTCAGCAGCCATTTGCGGGAGCTACGCGAACTTGGGCTCTTGAACGCTGGCAGAGGATTTATCGATCTCTCGGAAAAAGCAGGGCACATTCTCGGGGA
>JAOUPD010000094.1 GCA_029880065.1 Hadesarchaea archaeon | reverse complement strand
TCCGCCGGATAAGTTATGAGTTCAAACTCTACTCCAGCGCGCTTTAGAACCAGCAGGGCCTCAATTGCCTTCGCCGGCGAGACTGGTTCAGCGCCCAACTTGCGCGCCTTCTCGATAATCTCCGCGCCATTCGTTCCCTTTAATCCGACGCGCCCGCCCATGCCAGCTATAGGATTTACTATCAAGCCGAGTTTTCTCATCAGACCTTTATACCACATCGTACACCAAAAGGTTAGCCACGCGACATTTAGATAGTAGTTTAGTACTGCAATAAGTAGCGGTAAAATCGGTAGTTCACTACGAAGTTGCGTGAGTTGCTCAAGGACTGATTATCCTTTGAGCCTGCGATGCATCCTCCAGCTCAAGACCGGCTCGCGCGAGGCCTTGACCTCATCGAGCCTTCCGATTGCCGTCGCGTGAGGCGCCGTTCGAAGCTTTTCCGGCCTTGAGCGAGCCTCCTCGACTATTGCCTTGAGCGCGTCAACGAAATGATCAAGCTCCTCTTTTGGCTCGGTCTCGGTCGGCTCGATCATCAACACCTCCGGCACGATTGGCGGGAAGTAGTAAGTCGGGGCATGCACGCCGTAGTCGAGCAAACGCTTGGCGATATCCCTTACCGTTACACCCGTTTCACGCTTTAGCGGCTCAGCGCTGAAGGCCACCTCGTGCTTGCAGGGTCTTTCGCTGTCGAACTTCAGCTCGTAACCTTTAACGCCAAGTAACTTACGCATGATGTAGTTCGCGTTGAGGGTTGCCGTTTCAGCCGCCTCTGTTAGACCATCGGCGCCCATCAGGAGGATGTAAGCGTATGCCTTCACGAGTACGCCGAAGTTTCCGTAGAACCCGTTGATTTTTCCTATCGAATCCGGGCGATCGTAGTCGAGGTAATAACGGTTGTGCTTTTGATCGTATTCCACGACGGGGACCGGCAAAAAGCGCTCAAGCTCGCGCGTCACCCCAATCGGGCCTGAACCAGGGCCGCCTCCCCCGTGAGGTGTTGAAAAGGTTTTATGTAAATTGTAGTGCACGATATCGAAGCCCATGTCGCCCGGCCTAGTCTTTCCCATAATACCGTTGAGGTTCGCGCCATCGTGATAGAGAATCCCACCAGCGCTGTGAAATATGTCCGTGATTTCTAAAATTTGATCCTCGAACAGGCCGAGGGTATTAGGATTTGTGAGCATGAGCGCTGCGGTGCGATCAGAAACTGCATTTTTAAGGGCATCGAGGTCGACGCGTCCACGCACGTCAGATGGCACGACGACGACGTTGAATCCCGCCATCGCCGCGCTCGCGAAGTTTGTTCCATGAGCGGAATCCGGAACTATGACCTCGGTACGCTGCCCCTCCTCCTTAAACCTGTGGTAGGCGCGTATTATATGCATCCCCAAAAACTCACCATGGGCCCCAGCTGAAGGGTGCAGGGTGACTCTGCTCACCCCAGCGATCTCCGCAAGGTACTTTTCAAGCTTGTACATGAGCTCGAGCGCGCCCTGAACGGTGTCCTCCGATTGGTGGGGATGGATGCAAGCAACTGTCTCAAGGCCCGCGAGCTCCTCACATATTTTTGGGTTGTACTTCATCGTGCACGAGCCGAGCGGGTAGAAGCCAGAATCAACTCCCCAGTTCATCTGCGAGAGACGGGTGTAGTGCCTCACCACTTGGGGCTCGGAAACTTCGGGAAGCTCGAGTCGTCTACGCAAAAGCTTTTTTGGGATATTTACGCTTTTAAGGAGTTTCTCTGACGGCGGCGGCCATGCCCGCCCTAGCTTGCTTAACTCAAAAATCAGCGGCTCTGCCCACCGCGCTTGTTGATAATTCATCTTTTTCCTCCGACGATTTCTTTAAGCGTTTTCGCCAAGTGATCAATGCATTCGCGCGAATGGAGTTCAGTCGTGCAGAGCAGGCCCGTCTCCCCCAGCTCTGGAAATTCCCCTCGAAGAGGTATCCCCCCTTGAATTCCACGCTTGAGTAGTTTTGAGTTGAGTTTCTCGATTGACATATGTGTGTCATCACAGTTGAGCGAAAATTCGTTGAAGTGCGGCGCATCGAAGATTGGGGTTTCTAAGCCGTGGATTGCGTTCAACTTTTTCATCGCATAGCTCGCGTTTGCAGCGCAGCGTTCAGCCACCTTGCGCAGCCCTTGTGGCCCCAGCGATGCGAGATAAAACGCGGCCGCAACCGCACACAAGCTATTATTTGTACAGATATTCGAGGTCGCCTGCTCGCGGCGGATATACTGTTCACGCGTCGCCAGGGCCATGCAGTACCCACGCTTCCCACCATCAAGCGTCGTGGTCATCCCTATCAGCCTCCCCGGCATCTGTCGCACGAGCTTCATCTCGCTACGGCATGCGAAGATCCCGAGGCAAGGGCCCCCAAAGCTAACCGGGTTACCGAGCGGCTGTCCCTCGCCCACGACGATGTCGGCACCGTAGTCGCCTGGAGCCTTGAGCAGACCGAGTGAAATTGGGTTGACCCCAACCACGAAAAGTGCCCCCGCCTTATGGACGGCGTTGGCTATTTCCTCAACCTGCGTTTCCAAAAAGCCAAGGTAGCTCGGGTTTTCCACGTAGACGCCAGCTGTATCCTTTTTAAGCTGAGCGCGAATCTGTGAAAGATCTAGCTGACCTGTTTTGCGGTCATAACCGATTTCGGCCACTTCTAAACCTGGGCCAACAGCATAAGTTTGGAGCGTGGCACGACGCCCAGGGGAAATCAACTTCGGAATGAGAAATCTTTTGCGATGGGTTATACGAGCACACATCAACGCCGCCTCGCCCAACGCGCTCGCCCAGTCGTACATCGAGGCATTCACGACATCCAGCTCAACCAACTCCGCGACCATGCTCTGATATTCGAAGAGCGTCTGGAGCATCCCCTGGCTGACTTCAGGTTGGTAAGGCGTGTAGGAGGTTACAAATTCGGAACGCTGTGTGAGCGCTCGAACGTGCGAGGGTATGTAGTGGGACCATGCGCCGCCGCCAAGGAACGAAAGCATTTGGGTAAAGGGCTTGTTCTTCGCCAACATTGCCTTCATGTGACGTTTGACCTCAAGTTCCGACATCGCCTGTGGTAACTTCAGGGGGCGCTTCAATCGAATTTTTTCGGGGATATCTACAAAAAGATCGTCAATGGAGGCTACTCCTATCTCGCGCAGCATTTGTTCTCGGATCTCACGAGTGTTCGGGATGTAAGGGTGACCCACATATACCACTTACTCGAGCCCCTTCAGGTACTCGGCGTACGCTTTTGCGTCCATCAAGTTCTTTAGTTCGGCTTCAAGCGCTCTCGGCTCAATCAGGCAGATCCAGCCCTCGTTATAAGGGCTAGTGTTGATAAGTTCTGGACGCTCCTGAAGCGTTGCGTTTGTCTCTTTAACTGCGCCACTAAGAGGGCTGTGGACCGTCGAAACTGCCTTGATTGATTCGACAGCTCCCAGCTCCATCTCCTTCGCCTTGGATTCTGCCAGCTGTTTGACCTGCTTCCCGACCTCTGATAACTCAACGTAGACAACGTCACCCAGCTTGTCCTGTGCGTAATCGGTGACCCCCACGCGGGCTAGATTGCCTTCGAGTTTGACCCACTCGTGCTCACGGGTGTAGTAAAGCCCTTCGGGCACTTCATATTCGCCTACTTTCGTTTGACCACCTCCCTCAAATCAACTCCATCCTTAAGAGATCTACGAAGCTCAGGCAGCTCCTCTCCTTTTGACACCATACCTCTCTGGGTCATAAAATGGGAAATTAATGATTTCAGCACTGCATGCCCTGTCACGAATCTTGACCTTAACTTCATCACCTGGAGAGATTTCAGGAGGTACATATACATGCGCTATACCAATTTTAAGTAACGGAGAAAAGACCCCAGAACTTAC